>DATCRS010000205.1:0-3239 GCA_036568845.1 Devosia sp.
GAGGCTGAGCTTTTCGCCCGAGGCGACGCGGATCTGCTCGTAGACGATGTCGATGCCGGTGACGCGCTCGGTGACCGGATGCTCCACCTGCAGGCGGGTGTTCATTTCGATGAAATAGAATTCGCCGTTCTCGTAGAGGAACTCGATGGTGCCGGCGCCCGAGTACTTGAGCTTGCGCATGGCGGCGGCGCAGATCTCTCCGATTTCCATCTGCTTTTCGCGCGGCACGGTGGGAGCGACCGCCTCTTCCCAGACTTTCTGGTGGCGGCGCTGCAGCGAACAATCGCGGGTGCCGAGGTGGACAGCGTTGCCTTGACCATCGCCCATCACCTGCACTTCGATGTGGCGCGGCTTGCCGAGGTACTTTTCCATGTAGACGGAGGGGTTGCCGAAGGCGGCCTTGGCCTCGGAGCGCGCCGTCGACCAGGCGGTGAGGAGGTCGGCTTCGGACTGGGCCACCTTCATGCCACGGCCGCCACCTCCGGCGGTCGCCTTGATGAGGACGGGGTAGCCGATCTGCTTGGCGGTCGCCTTGGCGTCTTCCTCGGTCGCCACTTCGCCGGCCGAGCCGGGAACGACCGGAATGCCGAGCTCCACCGCAGTCTTTTTGGCGGTGATCTTGTCGCCCATGATCTCGATATGGTGCGACGAGGGCCCGATGAAGGTGATCTTGTGCTCCTGGAGGATGCGAGCGAAGCGCGCATTCTCCGACAGGAAGCCGTAGCCCGGATGCACGGCATCGGCGCCGGTGATCTCGCAGGCCGCCATGATCGAGGGGACGTTGAGGTAGGAGTCCTTGGCCGGCGGCGGGCCGATGCAGACGCTCTCATCGGCGAGTCGGACATGCATGGCGTTGGAGTCCGCGGTCGAGTGCACCGCGACGGTCTGGATGCCCAGTTCCTTGCAGGCGCGCAGAATGCGCAGCGCGATCTCGCCGCGGTTGGCGATGAGGACCTTCTGGAACATCTTACTCGATCACCACGAGCGGCTGGCCGTATTCGACCGGGGTCGCGTCCTCGACCAGGATGCGGCTCACGGTGCCGGAGCGATGCGCGGGGATCTGGTTCATGGTCTTCATCGCCTCGACGATGAGGACGGTCTGGCCTTCCGAGACCTTGCTGCCGACGGACACAAAGGCGGGCTTACCGGGCTCGGGCGAGAGGTAAGCCGTACCGACCATGGGTGAGGTGAGAGTGCCGGGGTTGGAGGCGAGATCTTCCGCAGCGGGAGCGGCTGCCGCAGCGGCAGCGCCGGCACCGGCCGCGACAACCGGAGCAGGGGCGGCGGGGGCCGGCGCATAGGCCGGAACCTGCACATGCTGCACGGCGGAGCTGGCGTAGGAGCGGGTGACGCGGACCCGGAGGTCTTCGCGCTCGATCTCGATCTCGGCGAGGTTCTGCTCGTTGAGCAGCTTGGCGATGGCCTCGATCAGGTCCTGGTCGGGAGTGGAAGACGCCTTGGTCATGCTTGAGCCTCTTATAGTTTTTCGGCCAGTGCGTGGAGGGCCAGCCTATACCCGGTGGCGCCAAGTCCGCAAATCACCCCGAGGGCGACAGGCGAGACGTAGGAATGATGCCGAAACGCTTCACGCGTGTAGATGTTCGACAGATGCACCTCGATCGCCGGCAGGGCGACCGCGCGGATGGCGTCGTGGATGGCGATGGAGGTGTGGGAGTAGGCGCCCGGATTGATGACGATGGCATCCTGGGTGCCCAGCGCCTGCTGGATCCAGGTGACGAGCTCGCCCTCGATGTTGGACTGCCGGCAGGTGACGGTAAGGCCGAGCTTGTCGCCCTCGGCCTTCGCCATCGCCTCGATGTCGGCCAGCGTCTGCGACCCATAGGTCTGCGGCTCGCGGGTGCCGAGCATATTGAGGTTCGGGCCGTTGAGGACGAGGACGCGTTTGGCCATGGTTTCCGCCTTGTGCACCGCGGCTCCGGCCGGGCGCAAGGGCGGTTACACGAAATGCACGGAGAAAGCGAGTAGTGAGTAGCCAATAGGGAGTAGGGACACGCTAGTGTTTGGCGCCGAGACGCCGTTGCTGGAGTAGCGCGTTTGCATTGGAGAGCTCGCGGCCGCCTTTGATGATAGTGGGTCCACACTCATAGCAAAGGCCACCAAACTCAAAGTGGAGAAGTGTGGCAGCAGGGCCTTTGCCGAGTTGAAAGATGCAGTTGACGTAAGGGTAAGATTCCTCGCGAGGCGGAAAGATCAGGGTGATGGCGGTGCCGTAGGGCGAATCCCGGGCGTAGCTACTAACGACAGGCATGTGCGGAACGACCAACCGTTCCTCTGCCGCAACCGCGGTGCATGCCTCAATCAAGACTGGATCGTTCGGCCCTGCGAGTGTCGTTACCGGCTGCGTCAAAAGGGCGGCGAAGAGGGCAGTCCGGACCGGTACGCTCAAGCCGGACAAACCGTGCTGCCGCACTTGCGCATGTTGGCGATGCGCGCGCGGAGGCTGTCTAGGCCGATGGCGCCAGGGATGACCTCGTCGCCGATGATGTAGGTCGGGGTGCCGGACACATTGAGGCCCTGGGCGATCCGGAAGCTCTTCTCGATGACGCTGTCCACGTCGGTTCCCTCCATGGCGAGGCCGACTTCGACCGGGTTGAGCCCAAGATCCTTGGCGGCGGCGAGCGCCGTATCCTTGGTCACCTGGCCGCGGCTGGTGAAGAGCGCTTCGTGGAACTTCCAGTAGTCTACCGACTCCTCCCGCGAAACAACGACCGCGACCTTTGCCGCGTCCACCGACCCCTGCGAGAGGATGGGGAATTCCTTGAGAATGACGCGCAGATTGGGATCCTCGGCCATCAGCATGGCAAGGTCCGGCATCGCCTGGCGGCAATAGCCACAATTGTAGTCGAAGAGCTCGACCAGGGTAACGTCGCCATTGGGGTTGCCGAGGACGACCTGGTCTGCGTCCTCATAGATGACCGACTGCAGCGAGGCGAGGGCAGCCTTGGTCTCAGCCGCCTTGGCGAGCTTCAGTTCGGTATCGAGCGCATCCGAGACCCGCTGCAGGATACGAGGATTGCTGAGCAGGTAGTCCTCGATCATCGGGTTGAGCGTCTCGGCATCGAGTTGGGCCACCGACTGGGGCGGCGCTTCGGCGCGCTGCTTCGCCAGCACGTCGGTGACCATCCTTTCTATGGCAGCGGCGTCTGGCCCCGGCGGCTGGGTGTCGAGCATGGCCTGGACTTCTCCCGCCGTGAGCCCGGCGGGGCGGTTGGCCACCC
>DATCRS010000206.1:0-3886 GCA_036568845.1 Devosia sp.
CGCCTGGTCGAGGCGGCGCAGCGCTCTAAGGCACCAATGGCCCGGCTCGCGGACCGCTGGTCGCTCGGCTTCCTCGCGGTGACGGTTGCTTTGGCCCTGGCTGCCTGGTGGCTTTCCGGCGATCCGATCCGCGCCGTCGCCGTGCTGGTGGTGGCCACGCCTTGCCCGCTGATCCTTGCGGTGCCGGTTGCTCTGGTTGCCGGCCTCTCGCGGGCCGCGCATTTTGGTGTGCTCATCAAAGGCGCCAAGGCTCTCGAGGGCATGGGGCGGATCCGCACGCTGATTCTCGACAAGACGGGTACGCTGACCGATGGACGACCGAGGATCGTCTCGATCGACACGCACGGGGAGGTCGCCGAGCGAGACCTGTTGCGCTTCGCCGCAGCTCTCGATCAAGCTTCCAAGCACCCCGTCGCGCAGGCCATCGTCGAAGCAGCGCGAGGTCAGGGATTGCTGCTGCCCACGCCCGCGGACGTGGTCGAGATACCAGGAGAAGGTGTGCTGGGCAGCATCGATGACCACCAGGTCATCGTCGGCGGCGACGAGTTCGTGGCAAGACGCGTCGGTCGCAGGTCCGGTGACCATCCGGCCCTGGGAGCGGGCTCGGTTCTCGTCGCGGTGGCCGTTGATGGTCACATCGCCGGCTATCTCATCATGGCCGATCCGTTGCGGGCCGAAGCCCGCCAGATGCTGGCCGGACTTCGTCGCGAGGGTATCGGACGGATCCTCCTTGCGACCGGCGATCGTGCCGAGGTTGCCGATCGGGTGACCGAAGGCCTTGGTCTTGACGGCGTTCGCGCCGCACTGGCGCCAGATCAGAAGGTCCTTCTCGTTCTCACCGAACGAAAGAACGGGCCCGTCATGATGGTTGGCGATGGTGTCAATGACGCGCCGGCCCTGGCCGCCGCGGACGTCGGTGTGGCGATGGGTGTCCGCGGCGCCGCCGCTTCGGCCGAAGCTGCCGACGTGGTGCTGTTGGTCGACCGTATCGATCGGCTCGCCGCGGGTATCGAGGTCGCGCGGAAATCGAGGCAAATAGCGCTCCAGAGCGTCGCTGCCGGCATCGGCCTGTCGCTCGCCGGCATGATTGCGGCCGCTCTTGGCTTTCTCAGCCCGGTGCAAGGCGCATTCCTGCAGGAAGCAATCGACGTGGCGGTCATCCTCAACGCGCTGCGTGCGCTCCGCATCACGCCGCTTCCGATGCCGAGCCCGAGGGCGCCAACGGGTGACATCGCTGGGAGGGAACGGGACGATGAGTCGCTTGTCGCATCTTGAAAGCCACACGGTCCACCGCATCGGCTGGCTGCGTGCTGCGGTGCTGGGCGCCAATGACGGCATCGTTTCCACGGCCAGTCTGGTCGTCGGAGTCGCCGCTGCGGGTTCGAACCAGACCTCCATTTTGATCGCCGGTCTCGCGGGGCTCGTCGCCGGGGCGATGTCGATGGCGGCCGGTGAGTATGTATCGGTGAGTTCTCAGATGGATGCCGAGAGGGCGGACCTGGCGCGCGAGACTCGGGAACTGGCGGAAGCGCCGGCGGCAGAGCTCGAGGAACTGACCGGTATCTATTTGGGCCGAGGACTGGATCGCGACCTTGCCACCAAGGTCGCAATTCAGTTGACCGAGCACGACGCCTTGGGTGCCCACGCCCGGGACGAGCTCGGCATATCCGAAACCGTGACCGCCAGACCCGTTCAGGCAGCAGTCGTCTCGGCCCTGACTTTCGCGGCCGGCGCCGTCGTTCCGCTGCTTGTCGCCCTGTTGTCTCCCGCTGGTCTCGTCTCACAAATGGTCGCCGCCTCCACCGTGCTGGCCCTGGCCGTTCTGGGCGGACTCGGAGCCTCGGCGGGCGGTGCCGGCACGCTGCGCGGGGCATTGCGGGTCACCTTCTGGGGAGCGCTCGCCATGGCCGCCACGGCGGCGGTGGGTTTCCTGTTCGGCGTCGGTGCCGGCTAGTGTGCACGACTGCGGCACACAAGATGGGTCAGGCGCAGGGCACCTGACCACCTTGCGCGGGCACGTTCAGTCGTCGTCCCCGTCACGATCACGGTGCTCGCCCCGGCCGTCGCTGTGGTGATCGTCGTCGTCGTCGCAGTTTGCGGTGCCCCGGACAGTAAGCGGTCCCGTGACCTGCTGGGTGGGGATGGCCTCGAGATCGATCGGACCGGCCACGAAACCGGCGGGAGCGGCGGCACAGGTGTCGTCGTCGGACTCGGCCAGGGCGGGAAGGCTCACCGCAGCGATGCCGCCCAGGCCGAGCAGCGGAACAAGGGTTGCAAGAACAATCAGCGATTTGCGCATCTGGTGCTATCCTTTGGTTTTGACGTCCCTCTGGACGCGATACGGCAGGTTGCGTGATGGCGGCTTGCGCTGGGCTGAGCACGGCAGCAAGCAGACTGACAGGTTCGACGTGCGATAGGACAGCGATGAACGTCAGGGTCCTTCTCCTCGTCGCTGTCGCCGCAGCAGGAATGCTGCTGCCGGGCGGCGCCGACGTTCTCGCCGACGAGCACGGCAACGATGATCATGACCGGGCGCGCGAGCTTTTCGAGCATGGCGAGATCCACTCGCTGCGCGAGATTCTGAAGCGCGTGGCCCAGCAGCTCGATGGCGAGGTCGTCAGCGTTGACCTGATGCAGATCAAGGAACGCTGGGTCTATCGCGTCCAGATTGTCGACCGGGACGGACGCCGAACATTTGTCGATGTCGACGCCGGGGCCGACGTCGATCTCGACAACGAGGACGAGGACCACGACTGATGAAAGTCCTGGTGGTCGAGGATGAAAAGCGCATCGCCGAGGACGTCGCGAAAACCCTGAGAGCATCCGGGATGGCCGTGGATGTCGTCGCCGATGGTGAGGCAGCGTGGTTCAGCGGTGACACCGAAGACTACGACGCCGTGATCCTCGACCTCGGGCTGCCCAAGCTCGACGGGCTCACGGTGCTCAAGCGCTGGCGCGCCAATGGGCGCCGGTTCCCGGTGCTCATTCTCACCGCACGCGGCGTCTGGACGGAGCGCGTCGAAGGCATCAATGCCGGCGCCGACGACTATCTGCCCAAGCCCTTCGAGATGGAGGAGCTGCTCGCGCGCCTGCGCGCCCTCATCCGCCGATCGAGCGGCGAGCCCTCGCCGATCCTCACTGCCGGCTCGCTTCGCCTTGATACCCGGCAGATGCAGTTCACTCTCAACGGCGTTCCCCTCGCTCTTTCTCCGCTCGAGTACCGGCTCCTCGCCTTCCTGATGCATCGGGCGGGTAAAGTGGTCCCGCCAACCGAACTTGCCGATCATCTCTACGATACCGGGCATGATCGCGATCCGAACGCCATCGAGGTCATCGTCGCACGCCTTCGCCGAAAGCTCGGCGCCGGGGTCATCGAGACGCGCCGGGGTTTCGGCTACTTGCTCCCCCTAGAGGCCAAGTGAAGACGGGCTCCCTGCGGCTCAGGCTCTGGGCGGCCGCCGCGATCTCGCTTGCGGTCGCGCTGGTCGTTGCCGGTCTGGGACTTGTCTACCTCTTCGAGCTGCATGTCGAACGCCGGATCAAGAGCGATCTCGAAGTCCAGCTGAACCAGCTCGTTGCCGGCACGCGCTTCGTCGCCGATCGACTGGAGGTGCAGTCGGAACCGTCAGATCCGCGCTTTGCGGTGCCGCTATCGGGTTACTACTGGCAGGTCGAGGATCCCGCTACGCAAGCGCTGGTCCGCTCGCGATCGCTCTGGGACGAAGTGCTCGCTTTGCCCGACCCACTCGTCGCCGACGGGGCGGTCCATCTACACGAACTGTCGGGTCCTAACGGGGCCCTTCTCATCGCCGTCGAGCGAACCATCACCGAGCCCGACGGTCGGTCCTTTCGCGCCATGGTGACCGAGGATCACACGGCGCTGACC
>DATCRS010000207.1:0-2544 GCA_036568845.1 Devosia sp.
ACCATGACCTTGCCTTGGGCGGGTCGAAAGAGCCGGCCTCCGGTGAAACGGCCGAGGTCGAGTTCGTCACCGATGGCGGCACCGAGACGGTGCCCATGACCTACCAGGAGATGACGGCCTGGTTCGGAGGCGAGGCGCCGGCCAATGGCAAGCTGGTGGACTTGCTGAAGACCGAGGCCAGCCTGATGGTGCGCGATAAGGCCACGGCGTATCCGGTGCACACCTATTCGCTGCAAGGCTCGGCGGCGGCGCTCACAAGGCTCGTTTCTGCCTGCCGTTAGCGGCGACACGGCCGTCGTGCCAAGGCCTGGCCGGCGCGGCGGGGCCGGTAGCGGCGTGATCCTTCAGCGCGCCGTTGACGGTGTGGCGCAGGACGCCCAGCGCGCGGTGCCACTGATCGTAGCGGTCCCGCCAGTACCGCACGGCGACCAGATGGATGACCCTGCCCTCGGTCACCGAATGCCAGTCGGGCGGATGGCCGATGCGGGCATGGTGCTGGATGAGATGGCAGAACGGATCGGGCAGGGCGGTCACCGCCCAGTAGAGGGTCAGCGCATCCTGGTGCGCCTTGTCGCGGCTCTCGACCTTCTCGTCGCGGAAGGCCCAATAGAGCAGGTCCTCGATGTCCATCGTCTTGGGCATTGCACGGCTCGCCAGCACAGGATCAGCCAGAGCAACGCAGACCCCCGACTTCCGGTTTCAAACCGGTAAGTTGCCGAGGGCGAGAAGGGTGTTGACCCTCACGTGGCGTGAGGGACTATGCAGCGCTCCTGCGGAAGTGCGAGGCATCAGAATGTACACGGTCAAGCAGGTGGCAAAGCTCTCCGGCGTCTCTGTCCGGGCGCTGCACCACTATGACGAGATCGGGCTTCTGAAGCCCGCGCATGTCGGCAGCAATCGCTATCGCTACTACGGCGAGGAGGAACTGCTGCGGCTGCAGCAGATCCTCATCCACCGCGAACTCGACATCCCGCTGGCCGAGATCGGCGCCATCCTCGATGCGCCCGATTTCGACCGGCTGGCGACGCTCCGGGTGCAGCGGGAAAAGCTCGAACGGGAAGCGAAGCGGTATGCCGAACTGGTCCGGACGATCGACCGCACGATCGCCCGCATCAAAGGAGATGGTGCGATGAAAGACGCCGATTTGTACAAGGGCATCTCGCCCGAAAAGCAGGCCGAGTATGAAGCCTGGCTGATCGACCGCTATGGCGGCGACATGGCCGATCGGATCGAAACCAGCCGCAAGAAGGTGGGCCAACTCGGCAAGGCCGAGATGGACAAGCTCCAGGAGGAGCTCAAGGAGCTCGAGCAGGGATTGGCCGAAGGGTTGCGCCGCGGCGTGCCGCGTGAGTCGACGACGCTCGACCGGCTGCTGGAGCGGCACCGCGCCTGGGTCGGATATATGTGGGACAAGCCCTGTCCGCCCGAAGCTTATGCCGGTCTTGCCGATCTCTACCTCTCGCATCCGGACTTCATCGCCCGCTACGAGAGCATCGAGCCGGGCTTTGCCGAGTATCTGGCCGGGGCGATGAAGGCCTATGCCGCCCGGCAGGCGAGCTGACCGGAAGGGCCGGCCTGCGCGGCTGGCCTTTCCCCTCGGCCTCCGGCATGCGTAGAGTGTCTGGGGGCAGCAGAGGGGAGTCGCTCGCTTGATCGCCAACATCCTCACCGGGCTTGTGGCCCTCATTCATCTCTACATTCTCGTGGTCGAGATGTTCCTCTGGGACACGCCCTATGGCCGGCGCGTGTTCGGCACGACGCCGGAGTTCTCGAAACCCTCGAAGGTGCTGGCGGCCAACCAGGGGCTCTACAACGGGTTCCTCGCTACCGGTCTGATCTGGGGCCTTCTCCTCGGCGAGGCCGGCGATCCGGTGAAGGTGTTCTTCCTTTTCTGTGTCGCGGTTGCGGGCATCTATGGCGGGCTCACGGCGAGCCTCAAGATCCTGCCGGTGCAGACGGCGCCGGCCGCCCTGGCGCTCCTTGCGCTGTGGCTCGGCTGGTAGTGTTTTCCGGGGAAAGCCCGGCATCCCGCGGTTGAGGACGGAACAGCCTCTGGCGTAGGTTCGCCGCGTGTGACGCGTAACCGGACCAGCTGCGGCGTGAAGCAGATTCGTTTCCAGGTCGAGTACAAGATGATGAGCGACGGCTACACGCCGCTGTTCGTCGACGGGGAATCGACGCGGCTCGATTTCTGGGGTTTTAACAACGACATCATCCGCCGGCTGACCCGGCTCTGCTGGCTGTTCGACCGGCAGGTCAACTGGGACGATCCGGCCGATCCGAACTGGCAGATGCCGGAGAAGGAGCGCAACGAGTTCAACGCGCTCCTGCCGTTCGTGATCTCCGAGATCGATCTCTTCCTCGGCGGCAGCTGGGAAATCGAGAACGCGACGCGGTCGCTTTAGCCGAAGCGGTAGAAGAGGCGGGCGCAGCCTTTGCCGAGCCGGTTGACCTCGACGAGTTCGACTTCCTTGAAAAACCCGGTCGGCGGGAACAGCGGATAGCCGTCGCCGAGCAGGGTGGAGATCACGTAGACCTCGAGCT
>DATCRS010000208.1:0-7951 GCA_036568845.1 Devosia sp.
CCCGGCCTTGAACTTCGCCAGCTCGGATATGGCGGCGTCCTGAGCCGTGTCTCCTAGGTCGCGAAAATGCAGTTCTTTGTCGGCTGGCACTCCAGCGACATTCTTTACTCTCGACAGGGCCAGACGAACCTCACCAAGGCGAGTGGAGCGAACCATAAGGCCCGCGAGCACGAAGAACTCGGACGCGCCGTCGGGCTGCAGCGGTCGGACGCGACCGATGCCCTCGTCCCCCGCCTCATCAATGTAAAGTGTGTAGCCGATGTTCTCGGGCAAGGCTGTGGCTACTGGTCCCAATAGTGCACGATGCGCCCCGCGACGATTGCGTCTGCTGCTGCTCTCCGAGTGGTGGCCGCTATGGCGGAGTAGGCAGGTTCGTACTCAGCAGACTTCGGCGATTCCAGCACGACGAAGAGGCCCTGTCGCGGCACCACGATGTAGGTTAGGTCTTCACTGTTCACCGGCGACCAGTGCCTCGCCCCACAGTGCGGACAATCGTCATCGCACATGCACGACCACTCATCGCTCCAGCCTTTGCCGCACCGGCCACAGCGGTAGTGGTTTCGGAACCACGCCATTCATCTCCTCCAACAATGTTCCCAGAGCCCTCATCCTGAGCTTGTCGAAGGACGAGGGCGGCACGCACAGAAGCCCGCAACCTCGTGGTTCGACAAGCTCACCATGAGGTTGCTATTCCGGCTGCCGAAGACGATAGCGGCCGCCGCCGAGAAATTCCAGATAGCCGTTGTCGCGCAATACTTGCAACTGCTGTCTGATCTTCGGCCGGACATTGTTGTTGCCGGGATAGATGAGGCTGAGTCGCTGCTCTGACGCATAGACGTCGCTCAGGTCGAACTCGGGCCTACCGATTGCGTCCACCGACTTCATCACCTCGATCAGCCAGCCTCGCGCCTCGATGCTCGTGCGCCGAAGGAACAGCGTACTCTTCCATTTCGCCAAGACCTCGTCCTTGGCCTCGGGCACGCCGTTGCGCATAATGAAGATGCGTCCGGCATCCGGAACCTTGCCGATCAGAATGTTGGATCCTCGCCAGCCTGCGCGCTTCGCGGTCGGCTTCAGCGGCGGACGTGCCTGAATGATGTCGGGAACGAAGAAGTGCTTGGGCACGATGCACACATTGCGCACTTGTCGGGCCGCAAGGTCGTAATTGAGGACCATCAGATGCGGATTGGTCGATGAGCTGAGCCTCGCCATCTTCGCGTCGTAGGCGCCATCCGGTATCGTCGTGCCGAGGCTGAGGCCACGTTTGCTCTTCACCTCGAACTGCTCGGAACACACCGCACATGCAAAGTCGGCGACCGGGCTGTTGTTCGGAAGCTGCGTAAGCCTGGCGTTCCCACAATTGGCGCAGAACATTTCCCGCGCCACCCAGCCTTCGGTCCACACTCGCGCCTGCTGGGACCCGCTATCGTATGGCGTCTGCGATTCTTCGAAGCCGAGTTTCATGGTTGGGGGAACGTCGGCACCACCCCCTACGCTTTCAGCACCACCACCTTCGTGTTGACCGGCGTGCGCTCGTAGAGCTCCAGCATGTCCTGGGTGAGCAGGCCAATGCAGCCGCTGGAGATGCCCTTGCCGATCGTTTGCGGCTGGAGGGTGCTGTAGAGCGTATAGAGGGTGTAGACGCCGTCGCGGTAGAGGTGCAGCGCGCGGGCGCCGAGCGGATTGTCGAGGCCCGGGGCCATGCCGCCGGCATATTTGGCCACTTCGGGCTGCCGCTTGATCATTTCCGCCGGCGGCGTCCAGATCGGCCACTCGGACTTCCTGCCCACATAGGCCTCCCCGCTCCAGCGGAAGCCGTCACGCCCCACGCTGACGCCATAGCGGGTGGCGAGGCCGTCGCCCTCGATGCGGTAGACATAGTGGTTCCTGGGATCGACGATGATCGTCCCCACCGCTTCCTTGCTGGCATAGGCCACGGTGCGGCGGAAGTATTTCGGATCGACCTTGGCGACGTTGACGGCCGGGATCGGGAAGCGCTCGTCGGGCCGCGGGCCATAGTGTTTCTTGGCCTGGTCCATGCTCATCACGCCGCCCGCGCTGCAGCCGGCCAGCGCCAGTGCGCCGAGCCCGGCCGCGGAGCCCAAAAGAAACGCGCGGCGGCTGAAGCGCGCCGGCTCACCTGCAAGGCCCCGTTCGCCCGCAGAATTCCCATCGTTCAGGATCATGGCTCGAAGTTCCCCCTGCCGGCAAAAGATGACAAGAGCCCCGCCGGCCCACGCCGGTGTCCCAGACTGACCCCACACGGTCCAATTGGCAAGCTTGGCTGACGCGCTCACCATGAGGTCCTCAAGAGCAGCGTGCTCACAGAAGCCTCATCCTGTTCCTGTCGCTGAACAGGCGTGGCACGACATGCTTCCCACCGTCAGGTGACAGACGTTTATGGCCAACATGAGAGTCAAAGCGACGCTCAGGCACACCCAAGACCACATCCAAGGCCTGCCGGTTGTCGGTCAGACACCGGTCATCTGCGGTTCACCAATTCGCTTTTGCATTCAGACGCTTGTCAGAAATCTCGGGGAAGTTATCCCCGCGCTTCGGAGGTGAGGTAGATTCCATCCATCGCCGCACCGAAAGCGAGATCATGACGAGTGATTGGTGCGGCGAGGCTGGGTGAGGGGCGTGTCGACGCGCCTCAGGCCAAGCCGGGAAGGTCTGACGGGCCCAGGTAACCCGTCGCCTTAATTTGCTGCCGCGGCAGAGCTTGTGTTCGGCTCTGTCAGAAGGGGTTCGACTGGAGAAGCGCGAAGAGCGTGGTCTGGTCAGGACAAGGACCCTGCGGCGGTGGGGCATTCCGAGATAAACGCCCCGGAGCTTCCCGGTGAACGCCCAAAACCCCGGTCACGACGGCGGAGCAGGGCTCCAGCCGGGCGAGGCACTTCAATCGTCCGGCACTCGAACCATCGACGGGCCATGCTCCGCCGTTGTTCGCGTTCTTTGACATCCCCGGAGGGCGCTAGCCCGTCCGGTGCATCGGTGCGCCCGAACCTCGTCCTTCGACAGGCTCAGGATGAGGTTCTCAGGAGGATCGCACCTTTCAGTAGCCTCATGGTGAGCTTGTCGAACCACGAGGCGTGTCACGTTGTGCTGCCAACGTCCCAGTGCTACTCCCGCCGCAAACCCCACGGAGCCAGCGCATGACCACCACCCCGTTCGAGATCGAGTTCGATGGCGCGGTGATCCGCGGCGAATCCGCCGGGTTCGGCCTGCCGGTGGTGTTCCTCCATGCCGGGGTGTGCGACCGGCGGATGTGGGAGGGGCAGATGCAGGCGCTGGCGGGGGAGGGCTATCACGTCGTCGCCTATGACCGGCGCGGCTTCGGCGAGACCGAGAGCGCCGACGTGCCGTTCAACCATGTCGTCGATCTCGAGGCCGTGCTCGACCGGCTCGGCCTCAACGCCGCGGTATTGGTCGGCAATTCGCTCGGCGGCGGCATCGCCATCGATTTCGCGCTGGAGCACCCCCAGCGCGTCGTCGGCCTCGTACTCATCGGCTCGGCCGTCACCGGCTTCGAGGCGACCGAGCCGACCGAGGATATCCTCGCGCTCGAGGACACGCTCGAATATGCCTTGTCGCGCGGCAATATCGAGAGCGCCAACCGCATCGAAGCCCACATGTGGCTCGACGGGCCCCTCCAGGAAGCCGGACGTGTGGACGGGCCGGTGCGCGACCTCTTCCTCGAAATGAACGCGGCGCGCCGGCACCAGCCCGAGCTCACGCAGCAGGAGGTTCCGGATGCCGCCGTCGACCACCTGCATTCGATCACCGCGCCGGCTTTGCTGGTGGTCGGCGCCCTCGACTATCCCGACGTGCTCGAAGCCCATGAACTGCTGGCCGAGGAGCTGGAGCAGAGCTTTGCCGTCATGCTCGACGACACCGCCCATCTCCCCAGCCTCGAACGCCCCGAGGAGTTCGATCCGCTGCTGCTCGAATTTCTCGAAGCGGTGAGCGGCGCGGGGGACGAAAACTAGGCCGCCTGGGGTTTCTTCTAGGGTCGAACGGAAAACTTGGCGGTCCGACCGAAACGGGTTACCAACGAAGCTTGTGCAGTATCCATCGCCATTCCGTGGCGTACGTGAGGGGCGACGTCGATGCAATCGCAGAGCAGGCTCGAGGAGATTTCCGGCCTTTCCGTCTTCGTGATGGAGGACGAGAGCCTGGTGCTGGTCAATCTCGAGGACATGCTGGATGAGCTTGGCTGCAAGCTCGTGGGCCCCGCCATGCGCATCGAGCAGGCCGAAGCCATGCTGGAACAGGCAGGGGCCGCGGACCTTGCCGTGCTCGACGTCAATATCGGCGGCCGGCCGGTCTTTCCCATCGCCGAACGTCTGCGCGACAAGGGCGTGCCGCTGATCCTTGCCACCGGCTATGGCCGCGATGGCCTGCCGGCCGAATGGCAGAATGGGGTCACGGTGCTGGCAAAACCCTACACCTTCGACGACCTGGCCGGGGCGCTCCTGCAGGCCCGCGGCATCGCCTAAGCCGCAGAAGATGCTCGAAGAGTTCGAGATTGAAGTGGGCGGCGCCGTCCTCACCGGCGCCGAAGCCGGCGACGGGCTGCCGGTGGTTTTCCTCCATGCTGGCGTCTCAGACCACCGCATGTGGCGCGGACAGATGGAGGTGGTCGCCGCGAGGGGTTTCCACGCGGTTGCCTATGATCGCCGCGGCTTCGGCGAGACGACGTCCCCGGACGAGCCCTTCAGCCATCTCGACGATCTCGAGGTCGTGCTCGAGGCGCTCGAGATCCACGCCGCCATTCTCGTCGGCTGCTCGATGGGTGGCGGGCTCGCCATCGATTTTGCGCTCCGCCATCCGGGCCGGACCATCGGCCTCGTCCTCGTGGGCACCTCCATCACCGGCGCCGCGTCCTTCGTCACCGAGCCCGAGCAGCCCCTGGTGATGGCCGAGGAGGAGGCCGAGGAGCGCGGCGATCTCGACATGCTCAACAAGGTGCAGGCCCATGCCTGGCTCGATGGGCCGCGCAGTCAGAACGGGCGGGTCTGGGGAGCGGCGCGGGAGCTCTTTTTCGACATGAACGGCAAGGCCCTACGCCAGCCGGCTCTGACGCAGGAGGAGAAGCGTCCGCCCGCCATCGACCGGCTCGGCTCAGTCAATGCGCCGACGCTGCTCATCGCCGGCGACCTCGACTTCACCTATATCCTGCAGCGCCACGACGACGCCTCCGAGGCCCTGCCCAATGCCTTCGCGGTGGTCCTCGAAGGCACGGCGCACATTCCCAATCTCGAACGCCCGGACCTCTTCGATCCGCTGCTGCTCGAATTCCTCGAGACGGTCGCGGGCTAGGCATGGCTTTTTGACTTGCCAAGTTCGTGGCGGTCGCATCAAGCTCCATCCAAGGGGCCTGATTGGGGAGATCATCATGAAGACGTTTGTTGCAGCGTGTGTGGCCGTGCTGGCTGCCGCGATGCCGGTCGTGGCGCAGGAAGTCGGCAAGACCGAGTGGCACGGCTACCCGGTTGTCCTCCAGGCCGACGGCACCTGGTATTTCGACTGCGGCGGCTACGGCGCGACGCTCTCCAAGCAGATCCGCATGGGCTTCTGCTTCGACCCCGCTACCTGGACCACGGGTTCGCCGCAGGCGTGCAGGAGTTCATGTATCTGAGCAACGACAACACCACCGGGGTTCTGGTCATCCCGGACTCAAGCGTCTACCCGATGGCCGATCTGCACGCCGCGGTGCCGGTTTCGGCTGCCGAGAATGGCAACACCACCGTCGAGGCGCTCGGGGCGAGCGATGCACCGTCGATCCAGGTCGGCGGCAAGAGCTTCATGGGCACCCGCTACAAGATGACGGTCGAGGGCACCGAGTTCTCGTATCTCGACTATCACACGTCCGGCAATGCCGGCACAGTGCAGGTGATCTTCTGGACCGTGCCCGGCGATGAGGCGAAGGCCGACGAAAAGGCGTCGACCTTCCTCAAGCAGATCGTTTTCGGAGACTAGACCGGCAGCAACTGCTCGAAGTGGCGCTCGAGTTGGCCCTTGGGCACATTGGTCAGGTCCTTGGGCAGCTCGGCCATGATGGTCTGCTTCACCTGGTCGCTCAGGGCCGGCCGCAGGTCGCCCAGGGCGCTGGGGGCGGCGGCGATGATCAGCCGGTCGAAGCGGCCCTGCTGGCGCATGGTTTCGAGCTTTTCGGCTAGCCCCTTGACGAAGCGTTCCTCGCGCACGGCCACCGGATCGGGTTCCTCCATGCCGGAGCGGTGGCCATGGCCGCCGTCGAAGCGCCGACCGGGCCGGTCAGTGTTGATCTCCTGCGCCTTCAGCGGCTCCTGTGAAAAGTGCAGGTCCTTGATGGCGATGAGGCCTTTGCCTGGCCCCCCATGCTCGAAAACCTGCGCTTGTGCTCCATCCGCGACGAGGACCCAGGTGACGATCGGCTTCATGGGGGGCTCCTATATTGTGTTTGCCGGAGGGGAACGCCTCACCGGGCAAAAGGTTGGAGCCATCAGCGTTTGTCGTCCCCCCAATCACAAAGGCTGATTGGCCGGCGCGCCGGACGAGCGGTATAGAAGAGCCTCTTCCTGTTCATCCGGCCATTGCGTCGGGGAGTACGCCTTGGCGTCTGTCATCAATTCTACTCCTGCCGCAGAGCATCCGCAAAGCGGCCTCGTTGCCGGCCTTGCCGCCTACACCCTCTGGGGCTTCCTGCCGCTCCTCTTCAAGCTGGTCGAGCATGTCGGCGCCGCGACGGTGGTGGCCGACCGCACGCTCTGCTCGCTGGTTTTCGTCGGAGTCATCCTGCTCTTTGCCCGGCGCTTCGGCGAGGTGCGCGCAGCGCTCGCCGATTTTGCCACAGTCCGCGCTATGGCGCTCTCGGCGGTGCTGCTCGCCTGCAATTGGCTCATCTATGTCTACGCTGTCGAGACCGGGCAGGTGCTCGAGGCCAGCTTCGGCTACTTCATCAACCCGATGATCAACGTCGCCATGGGTATGGCCTTCCTCGGCGAACGGCAGAACCGCATGCAGGGGGTCGCCATCGGCATCGCCTGCGTCGCGCTCGGCATCCAGGCGGTGGGGCTCGGCAATGTCCCCTACATCGCCCTGGGTTTGGGCATCAGCTTTGCCCTTTACGGCTTCGTGCGGAAGACCGCCCGGGTCGCGGCGACAGCCGGTCTCTTCGTCGAGACGCTGCTCCTCGCCCCGGTGGCGCTCGCCTACCTTGCCTTCACCTTCGCCACTGCCGGTCCCGGGCGGCATGCCGACCCGCAGACGCTATTCCTCTTGCTGCTGACGGGGCCGGCAACAGCGGTGCCGCTGCTGCTCTTCAACTTCGCCGTGCGCCGGCTGCGCTACACCACCGTTGGCATGCTGCAGTACATCGCGCCCTCGATCGCCTTCATCCTCGCCATCGTGGTGTTTGAGGAGCACCTCAACTGGGTGCGAGTCCTCAGCTTCGGCCTCATCTGGCTGTCGCTGATCGTCTTTACGCTGGGTTCGATGAAGCGGCCGGTACTGGCTTAGAGCGGCTGGCCTGTGAGTTCTTTGAGCTTTCGCTCCGCCGTCGCGCGGTTCGGGTCGTCTGCCGGGGCAGCGGCCAGGTAGCCTTCGTACACCGCTGCGGCTTTTTGCCGGTCGCCGGTCTGCAGATGGGCGTCGGCGAGCACGCTGGTCGTCGCCAGGACCTGCGGTGCTGCTTCGACGAGCGGAGCCAGGAGCGCGATTGCCTCGGCGTAACGCTGCATCTTGGCGAGGGAAATGGCGCGCAACTCCGGCACACCATCATCGCGATTGCCGGCTGCATAGGCTAGGTCGAGCTGCTCGTAGGCGTCCTCGTACCGTTCGGCCGCGAAGAGAACGATGCCGAGCTGCGCCCGGGCGCCGACATTGTCCGGCTCGAAGTCTAGCCACTGGCGGTAGAGCGCTTCTGCCGCGGCGCGGTCGCCCTTGTCCCACCGGGCCTGTGCCAGCC
>DATCRS010000209.1:0-6501 GCA_036568845.1 Devosia sp.
CTCCATACCCGGTCCGGCGCGTCGTCGCTAGACGCGCTTGCCCTTGGGGCTCAGCGCCCAGGCAACCAAGATGACGATCACCGCGCAGGTGCCCGGCAGCAGCGCGAGCCATTGCTGGCCGGCCGCGAGCACGGCGGTCCCTGCCCACATGATCGAGCTCAGCGCTTCCGAAATCGTCGCGACGCGTGAGGCCACCTGGCGGCGGCGGAACATGGCGCGTCGCATCGGCACCCGGAACCAGAGCTGGATCGCCGTCGAGGCTCCGGCCGAGATGGCAACGAAGAGCGCCGTAATCCCGGCCAGCTCCCATGAAGCCAACCCGACGAAAAGGAGGATCGGCGCGAAGATCATGGCAATGACGCTGAGAACCGCTTCGATCTTGGCGAGCAGCACGGCCCCTGGCCCGATCGGCGCGGTGACGACGAGATCGTGTGCGTCCTCTCCGGAGATCGCCAGCCAGGCGAGGCCCCCGGCGAGCTGGCCGGCCGCCATCACCACCACCGGGATCACCACCACATAGGTGCCGGCGGTCTGTCCGTACGAGACCCATAGAAAGAGAGCCGGGGGGACGAGATAGAGCACCTGCATCAGCGTCTGACTCAGCAGCCAGGGATCGCGCCGCAGGAGCTTCCACTCCTTCGCGCGCAAGGCATGGCGCTGCGATGCCCCGCGGAACGGCTTCGATCTGCCCTGCCGCACCTGCGTCTGCGAGACTCCAGCCGCGGCGATTGCATACCTGGCGAAACTGCCGGAGGTGGTCGCGATCACTGCCGCAAGGGCACCAAGGCCGCCCACCAGCACGATGGCCAGGTCGAGAGGGTCGCCCATCGCGGCTCGCGCCGGCAGCCAGAGCAGGCTGTCGAGATCGGGCGCTGCGGCAACGAACTCGGGTGATTGCAGCACGTCGAACCGGTTCATGCTGCCAAAGCTCAGGATTGCCACGGCCTGGATACCGATGATGAAGCCGGCGCCGATGATGCCGGCGATGATCTGCGCGATGAGCCGCGTCCGCTTGGGGCCGGCGACGCGGAACAGGAGAATCGTCAGCAGCACCGAGAGCGCGGTCGCCAGCGCCGCCAGCGCTGCGAGCAGACCGTAGGCGGCGAACCAGTGCGGTCCTTCGTGGCTCGCGAGCACGTCAATGATTGGACTCGCGAGGAGGCATGCCAGCACCATGCTGGTCAGTGCCACGGCCGCCGTCCGCACGCTGAACAGCCTTTTGGGCGAAGCCGGCGACGAGAGGATGAGATCGAGGTCGGAGCGCGAATAGTAGGCGCGGGTGACCGACTCCATCGTCTGGCTCAGCATCACCGTCCAGAACAGGAGGCCCGAGCCGGTGATCAGCACCAGCGTGGCCTTGTCGACCACGATGCCGTCGCGGATCCAGCGGCCGAGCAGCACCTCGGCCAGCCAGTGTAGCGATAGCCAGAAGCCGACAAGGAAGATCGCCAGCACGATGCCGCGCGTCTTCCTCCCCGCTGTGGTCATGGCGAGGAAATCGCGCCAGGCGAGCCGCAACTCGTGCTGCGCCATCCACGGGATTGAGCCGGCGGTCATGCGGCAGCGCCTGCTACCTGCTCAGCGACGAGATCGAGGAAGATTTCCTCGAGCGTGGTGTTGCCGCGGCCGACCCGGGCTCGGAGCTCGCCGAGCGTTCCCTCGGCCACCAGCCGGCCGCCGGAGAGCACGCCGATGCGTTCGGCCATGCGCTCGGCGACTTCGAGGATGTGGGTGGTCATGATCACCGTCACGCCTTGGGCGACGCGTTGCTTCAGCACGTCCTTGACCTGCCGGGCCGAGCCGGCGTCGAGCCCGGTGAGCGGCTCGTCGAGGATGATGAGTTTGGGGTCGTGCACCAGGGCGCCGGCGAGCGCAACCTTCTGCAGCATGCCCTTGGAAAAGCCGCCGCAGCGCTCGTTGGCATGCGGCCTTAGGCCGAGCCAGTCGATGAGGTCAGAGGCGCGCGCCTCTGCTAGCGATGGTTCCACCTGCCAGAGACCGGAGACGAACTCGAGATATTCGAGCGGCGTCAGCCGGTCGTAGACCATCGGCTCATCGGACACCCAGGCGACGATGGCCTTGGCGGCCACCGGGTCTTTCGCCGTGTCGATGCCGCAGACGCGGATACTCCCTGCCTCCGGCTGCAGCAGGCCCGCGACCATGCGGAGGATGGTGGTCTTGCCCGCGCCGTTGGGGCCGAGCAGGGCATAGAACTCGCCCTGGCGCACCTTGAGCTCGAGCGCGTTCACCACCGGCCGGTCGAAGCTTTTCGAAAGCCCGGAAATATCGAGGGCGAGGTCGGTCATGGCGCGATCCCTAGGGCAGAGACCCGGCACAATAGTGGCCGGGGCTTTGGCCGCGGTGAATCGAAGCGGTTAACGAAGGGTGGATGGAACCGGGACGAAGCTCCGTCCGTTAGTGGCCCGCGAACAAACGATATCGGCAGCCCCACCGCCCCGGAACGGTTTGCGGAGGCCGATATCGGAGAGAGCCGGGCGGGCAACAGACTCCCCGGCAGACGATCGAAAGGGCGGCCATCTTGGCCGCCCTTGGCGTTTCCCCCTAGCGTTGCGTAACGTAGCCGTCCGGCACGCCGCCGGTGGAGAACACGAACTGCCAGACCTGCAGGACCTTGGCGCGGAAACCGCCGGCACAGCACAGCAGGTAGTATTTCCACAGCCGGTAGAAGCGCTCCTCTTCGGCGTTGCGGTCCTTCTTCCAGTTGCGGTCGAAGTTCTCGTACCAGGCGACCAGGGTCTTGTCGTAGTGCGGTCCGATATTGTGCAGGTCGATGACGGAGAAGAGGCCGTCGATGGCCTTGCCGATCTGCGCGATCGAGGGGATCACGCCGCCGGGGAAGATGTATTTTTCGAGCCAGGGCTCGATGCTCTCGGTGCTCCACTGCGAGCCGATGGTGTGAAGCATGAAGAGCCCGTCGTCCTTGATGACGCGGCGGGCCGCCTCAAAATAGGTGCGGTAGTTCTTGTGTCCGACATGCTCGAACATGCCCATCGAGACGACATGGTCGGTCTTGCCCTCGAACTCGCGGTAGTCCTTGACCTGGAACTCGATGGGCAGCCCTTTGTAGCGCTCGCGGCCATAGGCCGCCTGGTCGGGTGACACCGTGACGCCGACGCAGCGGGCGCCGTATTTCTCCGCGGCAAAGCCCATGAAGGCGCCCCAGCCGCAGCCGATGTCCCACACCAGCTGTCCGGGTTTCAGGCCCACCTTGCGGCAGACGAGATCAAGCTTGGCCTCCTGCGCCTCGTCGACATTGGTGACGCCCTCGGGCCAGTAGCCGCACGAGCCGGTCATGCGCTTGTCGAGCGAGGCCTTGTAGGCTTCGGTCTCGCTGTAGTGCATCTGGGCCACGCGCTTGGACTTGGCGATGTCCTGCATGTTGAAGAAACGCGCCTGGGCGTACTGCCAGATCAGCCTGGGGTTGAGCTTGAGCTTCTCGGGCGCCTTGGAACGGAGGATGCGGTTGAAGAACTCGGCCATGTCGGCCACGTCCCACCACCCATCCATGTAGCTTTCGCCAAGGCCCAGTGATCCCTCGGCCAGCAGTCGATCCCAGAACTTCTCGTTGTGGATTTGCGGGTCCCAGGGGTTGGGACCGTTGGGGACGATGCCCGCCGCTTCGAGCGGCGGGAGCATTTGGGATTTGAAATCGCTTGCCATGGCCTGACGCTGTTCAAAGGATGGGGCGGCGCAACCGCGCGGCAGGCGAACAGAGCAAGTTTGCCTCGCGGTTTCAAGTCGGTGCCACGCGGGGGGTACAGTCGGCGTCCTTCTCCCGCTTGCAGGGGACTTCGAGCCGGCCGGAGGCAGATGTCGTCTCACTAAACAAATACCAGAGGCGGTATCCGCCTCCGGGCCTGTTACGCTCTTTGACATCCCCGGAGGGTCACACCCGGCCGGTGCATCAGTGTGCCGGGGCCGTCGGGCCCTTGCTCGCCTGGTACATCCGCCAGGCGAGGGCGAAGAGGGCCACGGCGAAGAGGATGGCGAGGATGCCGGACATGATGACCATCAGCAGCGCGCCGAACAGCGGCGCGAAGAGCAGCGCGATGCCGAAGAGGATGTAAAGCGCCGCCGAGAGCACCACCGGCCAGATGCGTGCGTAGTGCTCGCGCTCGCGCACGATCACCACGATTTCCATCACGCCCACGATGATCGCCTGGAAGGCGATGATGTAGACGAGGATGGTGGCAGTGAGCAGCGTCGCGAGCATCGGCGAGAAGAGAATCAGGACGCCGGTGATGATGGCGAGGACGTTGCGCGCCACGTCGAACCAGAAATTGCCGGTCTTGGCACCACCGAAGGTAAGGCTCCAGAGCCCCAGCACCCCGTCGACCAGCAGCAGCGCACCGCCGAGGATGACGAGGACGGTCAGCGCCTGGGCCGGCCAGATCAGCGCGTAGAGACCTGCCAAGAGGACGAGGACCCCGCGCAACGCGGTGATGAGCGCCCAGCGGCGCCTGGTATCGGAAGAAATCGCCATTTCATGCCTCCTTGCTTCGCCAACGCCTGCTACTCGACTCATCTATCCCGCTCGAGGCTACCGCTTGCCATCCCTCCGGCAAACTGCTCCTCTCCGGCTTTCCCTTATTGGTTCATCATGCCCTTTGCCGTCTACGCCCTCGCGCTCGCCGCATTCGCCGTCGGTACGGCCGAATTCATCATTTCCGGCATCCTGCCGCCGGTTGCCGCCGACCTCGACGTGAGCATCGCGACTGCGGGGCTGCTGGTCAGTGCCTACGCCGCCGGCGTCGCCGTAGGGGGGCCGCTGCTCACCATGCTCGCGGTACGCTACTCGCAACGGACAGTGCTGATCGCGGTGATGTCGACCTTCGCCGTCTCGCAGTTGCTCTGCTCGATGGCGCCGGACTACGGCATGTTGATGCTGGCGCGGCTGCTCTCGGCCGGCGCCCACGGCGTCTTCTTCGGCGCCGGCAATGTGGTGGTGGCAAAGCTCGTGCCGCAGGAGCGCCGGGGCAGGGCGTTTTCGCTGTTCATCGGCGGCATCACGGTTGCCAACCTGCTCGGCCTGCCGGGCGGCACCGCCATTGCCCTGCAGTTCGGCTGGCGCGCGACCTTCGTCGCCGTTGCCGCTCTCGGCGCCATTGCGCTGGTGGTGATCGCCTACAGCATCCCCAAGACGGCTAAGGACGAAGCGCCACACGCGCCGCTCGCAGCGCAGTTCAAGGCGCTGCGACGCCAGGAGATCTGGCTCTCTTACCTCACTATCACGCTCGTGATGATCGGCACCATCTGCTACGCTACTTACTCGGTGCCGCTGCTGATCCAGGTCACCGGCGTCGAGCCGGCCTGGGTGCCTCTCTATCTGCTGCTCGGCGGCATTGGCGCGATGCTCGGCATCTGGACCGGCGGCGAGCTCACCGACTGGAAGCCGATGCCGTCGCTGATCGTCATCCTGCTGCTGCAGTCCGCTGTCTTCTTCACCATGCTCTTTACGCTTTATGATGAAGTGCCGATGGCCGTTACGGTTTTCGTAGCCGGTATGGCGGGCTTCGCCTTCTCGACGCCGCTGCAGGGGCGCGTTGTCCACGCCGCGCGGGAAGCTCCGAACCTCGCCGCAGCGCTGATTTCCACCGCGTTCAACATCGGCATCGCCGCAGGTGCCTTCCTGGGCGCCATGCTGCTCAACGCCGGTGTCGGCTACGCCGATCTGCCGGCGGTGGGCGTGGTGACCGCGCTGCTCGCGGCCGGAACCGCGAGCCTCTCGTTCTGGCTCGAGCGCAGGCGGGCACCGGGGACTTTAGCCCCTACCTGACGCCCGCTGGGTTGCGGTACACTGGGCGAGCTCCAGGAGGGGCACAGCCATGATGAAAAGACTCGCAGCGACAGCGGTGCTCTGTCTCATCACCTTTGCCGGGCCTGCACTGGCCCAAGCACCCTATCCCATCGGCTTCTGGACGACCGGGGACGGCGGCGAGCAACTGCTCGTCGAGGGGACTCAATGCTCCTTTGCCGCGGTCGGCGGCGTGCAGGTTGCAGGCGACTGCACCTGGGAGTCCACCAGCCGCGGGGGCATCCTCTCGATCTGGTATCCCATGCCGCTTGGACCCGCCGCGGTGCGCTACAACGTCGTCTGGATCGACGACACCACAATCTCGGTCTTCGGCGACATCTTCTATCGCCGCCAGTAGTCAGCCCAGGGCAGCCTTGACCTTTGCCGAGGCCTTGGCGAAGTCGATACGGCCCGGATAGTCGGCTTTGAGGCTGGCGATGACCTTGCCCATGTCCTTGCCACCCGCGGCGCCAGTCCTGGCGATCGCCGCGCGGATCGCCTCGTCCACCTCGGCCTCACTGAGGCCTTGGGGCAGGAACTCGTTGAGGATGGCGATCTCCTCGCGCTCGACCGTCGCCAAGTCGTCGCGGCCGGCGCCCGTGTAGATGCCGAGGCTCTCCTCGCGTTGCTTCACCATTCTTTGCAGGAGCGGCAGGATGTCGGCATCGGTGAGCGGGCCCTTGCCC
>DATCRS010000210.1:0-19855 GCA_036568845.1 Devosia sp.
GGTACGGTACGAGGTGCGAGGCGAGCCGCTGAAGACCGGGCTCTGCCATTGCACCGATTGCCGCAAGGAAACTGGCTCGGCCTTTCTCGCCTATGCCGACTGGCCGCCGGAGGCGTTCAGCTCGACGGGTGAATACGCGACCTATGAGGGGCGGAGCTTCTGCCCGGTCTGCGGCACGCGGCTGTTCCATATCAGCGACAAGCATGCCGAGATTTGCATCGGCTCACTCGACGATGCGCCAGTTGGGCTGGCCCCCACGGTGGAGGGCTGGTGCATCCGGCGCGAGGCGTGGCTGCCCGAGATTTCGGGCGCGATCCGACATTCGCGCGACCCGAGTCCCGCATGATCGACGATCTATTCGGCGACCCACCGCTGGTTCCGGGCCTCGAATACCGGCACGAGGCGCTCTCTCCGGAGGAAGAGGCGGCCCTGCTCGCCAACATCCGCGCGCTGCCCTTCGCGCCGTTCGACTTCCATGGCTTCAAGGGCAACCGGCGGGTGGTGTCGTTCGGCTGGAAGTATGACTTCTCGTCCGAGGCGCTGCGGCAGACCGAAGCGATCCCGGATTTCCTCCTGCCGGTGCGGGAGCACTCCGCACGAGGTATCGACCGGCAACCCGAACGGTTCGAGCAGGTGTTGGTGACCGAGTATGCGCCCGGCGCCGGCATCGGCTGGCACAAGGACAAGGCGGTCTTCGACGAAGTGATGGGGGTCTCGCTGGCGGCCGCCTGCACGCTGCGGCTGCGGCGAAAGGAGGGCTCGGGGTGGGGGCGGCGGAAGCTGGAGCTGGAGCCGCGCTCGGTCTACCTGTTCTCGGGTGAGGTCCGCAGCCACTGGGAGCACAGTATTCCGCCGGTGAGCGAGACGCGGTACTCGCTCACCTTTCGTACGCTGAGGCGCTAGTCGTCGGCCCAGTCGAGGTCGAGGGGCACGGTCCAGTAGATCTGGAAGCGTGGCGTCGCGGGAACGAGCTCGAGCATCTGCTCACGCACGGTACGCCAGGCCATGGGATCGCGCGACGTCTCGACCGCTGTCGGCGGCTCGTCGATCACATAGTAGTCCGCATCGTAGTCGGCGGGGTCGGCCATCAGTCTGATGCCATTGCGGTCCACGCGAGCCTCCTCAGGTTCAGTGGAAACAAGGTCAGACTAGTCGCGGTGACGCAGGCGAGATTTGCGACGGATCAAATTCATGGGCGATTCCAGGTCCGTAATTTCCCTTAGTGAACCTTCAACAATACTATCGACAACTTGCGTTATTCCGTACGGCAATTTGAGGCAGCTCAAAGACGGCGGGAACATCCGGAGTAGAACGGCGCATCGGATGTGCGGAGGGACGCAACAATGAAACTCATCTGCCCGGCCATCACCCCTGTCGCCCTACGCGATGCTGTCGACGCCGGCGCAGGCGCCGTACGCTGCTGCTTTGCCGGTGAGACCCGCGCCGGCCAGCTGCCTGCGTCCCACTTCACGCGCCCAGAGCTGACCGAAGCGATCGAGTATGCGCGTGCCGGGGGCACCCGCGTCGTGGTCGCGATCGACAACGCCATGCGAATGGGGAGCGAGGCGCTGTGGACACAGGCCGTCGATGATGCGGTGGCTCTCGGCGCCGATGCGGTCGCCGTCGCCGATATCGGACTCCTCGCCTATGTGGCCGACCGCTACCCGATGCAGCGTCGGCACGTGGCGCTACAGCTCTCGGCGGCCAGCGCTTCGCACATCGCGTTCCTGGTCGAGGCCTTCGGCATCAGCCGCGCCGTACTGCCGCGTGGCCTGCTGGTCGAAGAGGTGCTGCAGATTGCCCGCACTGCACCGTGCGAAATCGAGGTGGCAGCCAGTGGAATGCTGCAACGGCGGGGCGGAGTGACGGCCGGACCCAGCCTCGACATCCTTGCCCACCTCGGTGCGCTCCGTGCGGCAGGCGTGGCCGCCATCACGGTCGAGGACGCGCCGCGCGGCAGCGCCTATGTGCGCCAGCTCCTCACCGAGATTGCGGCGGCGGCCGATGGGCAGCCAAGAGCGGCGTGACCCAGAGGGTTGCCTGCGCCCGGGCGATGCCGGAGAGCCGATCGGCTGCGACATCATCGCTGGCGATTGCCGACCAGCCGTAGCCGATCAGCAGCGCGAGGCCGACGAGAAGCAGCAGGACGACCAGGCGCGGTGGCATGCGGTTCATGGCGAAAGTCCCTCAATCCCGACAAAGAGCCCCAAGGGGCCTCCAAAGAATCGGAAGGGCGGCGACCCTGCCCCGGGTCGCCGCCCACCGCCCCGCTTATGGCGGTGGAGGATGCACAACCCCACCGACCCCAAGCTACTCGCAGAGATCCTCGAGGGCGTCGTGGTCGAGGATCTCGATCTTGCTGATCGACTGGAGACGGATGATGCCCTGGTCCTTGAAGGCACGCAGAATACGGGACACCGTCTCGAAGGTGATGCCGAGATAGTCGGCGATGTCGTTGCGCGGCATGGGCAGGTGCACCAGCCGCTCGTCGCCCTGGCGCTCGGAAAGGTCGAGCAGGAGGGCAGCCATGCGTTCGTTGGCGGTCCGGCGGCCGAGCACCATCAGGTGGTTCTGGGTGCGGGCGAGGCTCTTGAGGGCCAGCATGAGGATCGAACCGGTCGGTTCACTGCCCATGGCGGGACGCAGGACGCGGATGCCGGCGCCGTCGACGCTCTCGGCGCTCGAACCGTGCTGGTCGCCGGCTTCGAAGCCGAAGACGTCGCCGGCGGTATGGAAGGCGGTGATCTGGCGGCGGCCGTCAGCCGTGAGACGGGAGATGCGGACCGTGCCGAACTCGACGAAGTAGAGCGGCCCGGCAGCGTCGCCCTGGCTGTAGATGCTGGCATCCGCGGAAAAGAGGGTCACGGCGGCCGGCTGCATGGCAGTGAGCAGCGCCGATGCGCCTTCCAGTTCGCCGCCATGGCTCGAGGGCTTCGCCCGAAAACTGCTCTGAATGTGCATTTCCCGCCATCCTCTCCTTGGATGGTCGGAGGATGCAGGAAAGCCGGCAGGGGCGAAATTCCGGTCGGAGTCTTAGGGGGTTTACGTAGGCGAATTGCGCGCCGCTATTGCATCTGCAGGGCGAGGCGGACGGCGGTTGTGAGGCCATCGTCGGAGGTCGGCGTTTCCACCACCTGCGACACCCATTCGGCGAGCCAGGGATGAGGGCGGGCGGCGAAGAGCACCACCGGATGGGCTTTTATGCAGAAGGCGATCGCCTCGTACGCCTCGCCGTTCAGCGCCTTCTGATCGAGCACGGTGCAATCGAAGCGCCGCTGCTGCACCCAGGAGAGGCTCGGCAGGTCCTCGCGGGCGGTGACTTCGAAGCCTTCGGCCTCGAGGGCGAAGACCAGCGAGCCGCGAAGATCGGCGTCGGGCGCGACAACTAGAAGGCGGCCCACGGCCATCGATCCGGTGCTCCTCAGAACTCAGCACTTCACACAGAAGCAACTCAGTCTAGAGCGGCATGCCGGTTGGCGTTTTGCGCTAGATCAAAAACGAGACGGCGCGGGCTGGTTTCACCCCAGGTCGAGGTCCATCACCATCCGCACGAGATCGGGCAGGCTGCGGGCCTGCATCTTGCTCATCAAACCGGCGCGGTAGACTTCGACCGTGCGCGGGCTGATGCCGAGATCGAAGGCGATGGTCTTGTTGGGTTGTCCGCCGACGACGCCCTTGAGCACCTGCATTTCCCGCTCGCTCAGGGTGCCGAGACGTTGGCGCACTTGCTCGACCGCAGCGTCGTTCTGCACCCGTTCTGCCGCGGTGGTCGCGGCGCGGCGGATGGACTCGATCAGCACTTCGTCGCTGAACGGCTTTTCGATGAAATCGATGGCGCCGGCTTTCATCGCCTCGACCGCCATCTGCACGTCGCCATGGCCGGTGATGACGATGGCGGGGAGCATGGCATCGCTGTCGCGAAGCCGGCGCAACAGCTGCACGCCGTCGATGTCGGGCATCCTGAGATCGGTGATCAGGCAGCCATTCGTGATGTCCATGGCGATGGCGAGAAAGTCGGTCGCGCTTTCATGAACGCGGACGGCGAAACCGGCACTCGACAGCAGGAAGGCCAGCGAGTTCCGCACGGCCTCTTCGTCATCGACGATGTGAACGACAGTATCAATGATAGTCAATGGCGCCCCCCTCGGTCAAAATGGGCAACGTGAAACTGAAGGTGGCTCCACCGGCCTTATTGCGGCTGACGGTCAACTCACCCCCGTGCGACTCGATGATTCGCTTGGAGATCGAAAGACCTATGCCCATGCCGCCCGGCTTGGTGGTGACAAATGGCTGGAACAGCTGGTTGGCGACTTCGTCGGAAATGCCCGGGCCGGTGTCTTCGACCTCGATCAGCATGCGATCGTCGGAGACCGGCCGGGTCCGCACCACCAGCTCGCGCCGCGGGCTTTCGCGCATCGCCTCCATGGCGTTGCGCATGAGGTTGATCATCACCTGCTGGATCTGCACGCGATCGGCGATGACCATGCCGCTGTCGGGGCCGAAATCGAATACCGACTTGACGCCGCGCTCACGCGAGCCGACCAGAGCCAGCGCACCGGCCTCCTCGACGAGGTGCTTGACGTCCTCGGGCGCCTTTTCGGTCTCGCCCCGGGTGGTGAATTCGCGCAGGTGCCGGATGATGTCGCCGGCGCGGATCGCCTGCTTAGCGGTCTCCTCCAATGCGCCGCGCATGCGGCGGGCCGGCTCTCCCTCCATCTGTTCGACCATGCGCCGGCAGCCCTGCACATAATTAGCGATGGCCGACAGCGGCTGGTTGAGCTCGTGGGCGAGGGTGGAGGCCATTTCGCCGAGCTCGTTGAGCCGGGCGAGACGGGCCAGCTCGCTGCGGGCCTGGCCGAGCAGTGCCTGGGATTCTTCGCGCTCGGTGAGGTCGCGGATGAAACCGGTAAAGTAGATGCGGTCACCGCGGCGCACTTCGCCGACGGCGAGCTTCATCGGGAAGGTGGAGCCATCCTTGCGGCGGCCGACCACCACGCGGTCGGTACCAATGATCCGCTTTTCTCCAGTCATCAGATAGCGCTCAAGGTAGCCGTCGTGCTGCTCGCTATAGGGCGAGGGCATCAGCATGCGGACATTCGAGCCGATCACCTCCTCGGGCGGGTAGCCGAACTGCCGGACGGCGGAGGCATTGAACGAGAGGATCTTGCCGGTGGTGTCGATCACCACCGTGGCGTCGAGCACGGTATCGAGGATCGACTCCAGATGCGCCTCGCGCTCGAGCAGGGTCTCGTCGATACGCCGGATTTCCTGGCGCTGGCGTTCAAGGGTGCGCAGGAACCAGAACTGCGAGCCGAGACCGACAACGGTGAGGATGGCGGCTGCGACAATTCTCACCGATTCCGGAAAGGCCGACTGCGGCCAGGCGATCAGCCCCGCGGCGACGAGCAGCGCCGCGCCACCGGCCAGGGCGACGGCAAGATGCCGGCTTCCCCGCCCGTTGATCCCCGCGCCGCTCATCTGGTTACCGCGTGACAGCCAAGCATGATGGTCCATTGCTGCCACATTCGCGCAGCATTCGCCAAGTCTTCGCCGCGTTTCGACCAAGGTTTGCCCCGGGACTGTTGCCGAAGCATTAACCATTGCGGCGGCGATTTCAGGCGAGGACGTCCTCGCTCCAGCGGGGGCGGGCGAAAATACCGGCGTAATCGCGGCCCTCGCCCTTCTGCTTGCGCGTGGCGCGATCGGCGCGGAGGTGCCGGGCCTTCACCCATTCGTTGATGATGAGGATATGGTCGCGCAGCACGGCGGCGGCCTCGTCCAGCCGGTCGGCCCGCAGCAGCTGCACCATCTCGACATGCTCATGGAAGGAGCGCTCGCGGAAGTTGCCGACACCGCCCTGCAGCCGGACGCGCAGGGCTTCGAGCATGCTGGAGGTGAGGTGATAGGCCCTGAGGATGTAGGGATTGCCGCATTCTTCGAGAAAGCCCATGTGGTAGGCATTGTCGGCGTGGCGGTAGGCGTCCCAGTCGCGCGCCGGCAGCGCGGTCTCCATCCGTTCCACCGCGGCCCCCAGACGGGCCAGCATGGACTCGCGCCGCAGCCGGTGCGCTTCGCGCAGGGCCCGATCCTCGAGCAACGCGCGGAACTCGCTCATGGTGCGGACATCCTCTGCCGACGGCGAGAAGACGTAGGTGCCCGATTGCGGCACGACCGTCACCAGGCCCTTGTCGCGAAGCTCCATGAAGGCGGCACGGACCGGCGCCTTGCTCATCCCCAGGGCCTTGGCGATGGCCGATTCCGAGAGATGCTCGCCCAGCTCGAGCCCGCCCGAGACGATAGCGTCGCGAATGCGCTCGAAGGCTTCACGCGTCATCGACATGGCCACCCTCCCCTCAAGGCGCCGAACCCGTTGCGGAACCTAGAGACCCTGCGCCGCGAGCCACTCCACCTGGCGCCGATCCTGGAAGGTGCCACCGCCTTCGTGGTTGTTGAACTGGTAGATCTCGATCGCCTTCTTCCCAGCATAGGCATTGTAAGCGGCATAGACCGTGGATGCCGGGCAGATATCGTCGACAAGGCCCACCGAAAACAATGCCGGTGCCTTGGACCGCGCGGCGAAGTGGACGCCGTCGAAATAGCTGAGCGTGCGGAACGTTCCGGCCACCTTGTCACGATGGACCGCGAGATAGCGGGCAATCTCGCCATAGGGATCGCGCGCGGCGATGGCGACGGCGCGAGGGAAATCGCAGAGGAAGGGCACATCGGGCATCGCGGCCTTGAGATCGGGCACGAGGCCTGCCACCGCAAGAGTGATGCCGCCGCCCTGGCTGCCGCCGACCGCCGCGACCTTGTCGGGGTCGATCTCCGGCCGGCTGCGCAGTGCCGCCACGGCGCGCACCGCGTCGGTGAAGACGCGGCGGTAGAAATAGGTCTTGGGATCGCCGATGCCCCTGGTCATGAAGCCGGCGTGGGAAGGGTCGGATCCTACCGGATCGGGCGTCTCGCCGCGGGCCCAGCCGCTGCCCTGGCCGCGGGTATCCATGACGAAGACGGCGCGTCCGGTGGCGGGCCAGAGCAGGTGTTCGTGCGGGAAGGCGCGGCCGCCATTGTAGCCGATGAACCGCGCGACGCCGGTGAGGCCGGAGCTGACGCCCCGGGGCTTGATGAACCAACCCTTGATGCGATGGCCGCCGAAACCGGCAAAGCTGACGTCGAACACATCGACCAGCTTGAGGCCGACATCGACCGGCTCGAACACCGGATCGAGCGGGATACGGCCTGCCTCATCGAGCGTCTCGGCCCAGAAGGCATCGAAGTCGGATGGCTTGGCGACCGAGGAGCGGTAGCGCTCGAGCTCGGGAAGCGGAAGATCAATGAAGGGCATCGTGGGCGGAGCTCGAGAAAGACGATTATCGTCCCGTAGCTTGCACAGTTCGGCGGCGCCGCCAAGCTAGCATGTCAGTCTTGCCATACGTACATCATTGGCTCTAGGCTGCCCGCGATAACGCCAACCTGAGGAGGAGAGGACAATGGCGGGCAAGAAGATCCTGATGTTGACCGGCGAATTCACTGAAGAGTACGAAATCTTCGTGTTCCAGCAGGGCATGGAGGCGGTCGGACACACCGTCCATGTGATCTGCCCGGACAAGAATGCGGGGGACAAGATCCAGACGTCGCTGCACGATTTCGAAGGTCACCAGACCTATATCGAGCGCTACGGCCATCTCGCCGACATCAACAAGACCTTCTCGGAGGTGAATCCCGCCGACTACGACGCGGTCTATTGCGCCGGCGGCCGCGGGCCGGAATATATCCGCACCGACAAGCGGGTGCAGGCTTTCGTCAAGCACTTCCACGACGCGCAGAAGCCGATCTTCACCATCTGCCACGGCGTGCAGATCCTGGTTGCGGTCGACGGCGTGGTGCGGGGCAAGAAGGTGGCGGCGCTGGGCGCCTGCGAGCCCGAAGTGCGCCTCGCCGGGGGCACCTATATCGATGTGAAGCCCACCGAAGCCTATGTGGACGGCACGATGGTGTCGGCAAAGGGCTGGACCGGCCTTGCCGCCTTCATGCGTGAATGCCTCAAGGTGCTGGGCACCGAGGTCCGCCACGGCGAAACGCTGCAGGCTGCGGCTTAGCAGAGACTCTCAGTCGGGACTCCTCTCCCGCTCGCGGGGGAGTCCCGATTGAAAAATCCCGAGCTATTCCCTGATGAAATCGAACAGCAGCCGGCGCAGCTCGGCTTCGTCCTCGGCGTCGAGGGCGCGGGTGAGGCCGGCGAGGGCGTCGTGGATGCCGCCATTGGAGCGTTCGCCGACCAGCGAGCGCAGGATCTTGGGCTGCCGGGTGCGGCTCGCCTGGCTGGGATCGTAGAACAGCTCTTCGAACATCTTCTCGCCCGGACGGCTGCCGGTCACCTGGATTTCGATATCCCCACCCGGATTCTCCGGCGAGCGCTCGGTGAGGCCGGCGAGGCGGATCATGTTCTCGGCCAGCGAGCGGATTTTGACCGGCTCGCCCATTTCGAGCAGGAACAGGTCGCCGCCCTCGGCGAGCGCGCCGGCCTGGACAATCAGCTCGGCGGCCTCGTGGATGGACATGAAGTAGCGCGTCATCGCCTCGTCGGTGAGGGTCACCGGCCCGCCCTTGGCGATCTGCTCGCGGAACAGCGGCACCACCGAGCCGTTCGAGCCCAGCACATTGCCGAAGCGCACGGCGGAAAAGCGCTGGCCGGTACCGCGGCGCGCCGCTTCCTCGGCGCAGCTGTGGACGACCAGCTCGGCCCAGCGCTTGCTGGCACCCATGACATTGGTCGGGCGCACCGCCTTGTCGGTGGAGATGAGGACAAAGTGCTGTACCCCGCCCTCGAGCGCCGCCGCGGCGATGGTCCTGGTGCCCAGCACATTGTTGCGCACGCCTTCGAGCGGATTGGCCTCGACCAGCGGCACGTGCTTGTGCGCGGCGGCATGGAAGACCACCTCGACCTCGTGGTTGGCGAGAGTGCGCTTGACCAGCCGTGCGTCGGTCACCGAGCCCAGCACTGGGACGATGGGGAAGCCTGCGCCTCCATTCAACGCCCGCTCGATTTCGTAGAGGGCAAACTCGTTGGCTTCGAACAGCACCAGCTTCTTGGGCTGCCAGCCGACGATGATGCGGCAGAGTTCCGAGCCGATCGAACCCCCGGCGCCGGAGACGAGGATCGTCCGGCCCTCAATCATCTGCTTCAAAAGCTCCGGATCGGCCGGAACTGAGGAGCGGCCGAGAAGATCGTCGATGTCGATCTCGCGGAGCTGGCTCACCACATATTTGCCGGTGGCGAGATCGGTGATGGCCGGCAGCGTGCGGACCTTAACCGGGTATTTCGAGAGCTCGGCATAGACCCGCTCACGCTCGGCGGCCGTGCTTTCGGGGATGGAGATGATCACCTCCTTGACCCCGTGGTCGGCGATGAGCTTGCCCAGATAGCTCGGGGCATAGACGCGGACGCCCAGGACATCGCGGCCCTGGATGCTCCGGTCCTCATCGAGAAAGGCGGAGACGAAGCCGCCGCCCTGGCTGCGGAGCGCCGTGGCGAGCTGGGCGCCAGCCGGCCCGGCGCCATAGATTGCCACCTCGGGAAGCTTGGTCTTGCCGCGCGTCGCCGGCATCCAGAGCAGATATTTCGCCGCGAAGCGGCTGCCGCCGATGACGATGGTGCCGAGCAGGAAGTAGAAGATCGGGATGGTGCGCGGCAGCACGCCGAAGCGCGTCGCCTCGGCGAGGAAGAGCAGGAACACCCAGAGCAGCGTCGCGACGAACATCGCCTGCAGGATGGTCCAGAGCGCCCGCTCGGGCAGGTAGCGGATCACGGCTCGGTAGAGGCCGAAGCGGATGAAAACCGGTATGGCGACGATCGGAGCGGTCGCCATCAGGATGTGGTGCACACCCTCGGAGATGAAGCTCGGGCCCAGGCGGAGCGAATAGCTCAGCCACAAGACCCCGGCCAGCGCCACCGCATCAAAGACGATGAGAATCGCCTGCTTCCAGCCGCGCGGCAGGGCGTTGAGGAAGTTCCTGAATTGGATAAGCATATAGCGCGGCTCGGTCTTTACTTGCGGTCTACTCCAAATCGCATCGGACGACAAAGTGCAAGCCGCGTTTCGGGCCGTCCGTTCGCGGCCTTTCCAAGGCCAAGATGGTGTGGCATCTAGGTCCATCGGCGCCTTGCCGCGACTTTTCGAGATCGGGACCCTTCCATGACCGTCAGACTGCACCGGGGCGACCTGCCCGACCTCTCGCGCTATAGCCGGGAGGTGGCGATCGACACCGAGACCATGGGGCTCGATCCGCGCCGGGACCGGCTCTGCGTGGTGCAGCTCTCGCCGGGCGACGGCAGCGCCGACGTGGTGCAGATTCCGGCCGACCTCAAGGAAGCGCCGAACCTCGTCAGGCTGCTCTCCGATCCGGCCGTCACCAAGATCTTCCACTACGCGCGGTTCGACCTCGCCGTGCTGAAGCACCGCTTCGGCGTCGTGGCCGGTCCGATCTACTGCACCAAGATCGCCTCGCGGCTGGTGCGCACCTATACCGACCGGCACGGCCTTAAGGACTTGGCGCGCGAGCTCCTCAACATCGACATGTCCAAGCAGCAGCAGAGCTCGGACTGGGGCGCCGAAAAGATCACCGATGCACAGCTCGAATATGCCGCCTCGGACGTCCTCTACCTGCACGACATCAAGCGCCACCTCGACCGCATGCTACGCCGCGAAGGGCGGGCTGAACTGGCCGAGACCTGCTTCCGCTTCCTCCCTACCCGCATCGAGCTCGACCTCATGGGCTGGGACGAGGCCGATATCTTCGCGCATAGCTGAGGCGGATGCCGATGCTCGCCAGCGCGCAGGACGCCGAGCAACGCAGCCGCATTTATGAGGGGCTGATGCAGCGGAACCGGCTGGTGGCGATGCTCCGCATCGGCCTGCCGGTGCTGGGCATCGTCGTGTTGCTGGGGCTGGTGCTGCAGATCTTCATTGCGAGCCTGCTCGATCAGTTCGGCATCGCCAATATCAGCATCGACCGCGACAATCTCGTGGTGGAGACGCCGTCGTACTCCAGCATGACGGCGGACGGCACGCAGTATGCGGTGGCCTCGAAGGGGGCGCGGGCGTCGCTCGGGGACACCGACCTGCTCCATCTGACCGGCGCCGAGCTCACCGTCACCAAACCGAGTGGCATGTGGATCAAGGCCAGCGCCGACGAGGCTGAAATGCGACTCTCGACGCAGTCGGTCTATGTGCCGCAGGCGATGGAGATCGGCGACTCTCGCGGGACCGAGGGCACGATCTATGGGGTCCATGCCGATATGAGCTCGGAGAATATGGTTTCGGACGGGGCCGCCAGGATCCGCTACCACAATGGCACCACACTGGACGCCGAAAGCATGGCCTACGACGCCAAGCGGCAGGTCTGGCAGTTCAACCAGGTGACCCTCATCGTACCCTCGACGCCCGGCGCCGAGACGACCCCCACCCAACCGGCACCCAGCACCGAATGATCCGCGTTCTTCTCGCCCTCCTGCTCCTCGTCCTTGCCGCCGCGCCGGCGCTGGCACAGAAAGCCGGCACGCAGCAGGGGCCGATCAAGGTGACCGGCGACACCTTCGTCATCGATGAGGGAAAGGGCGTTGCGACCTTCTCGGGCAATGTCGAGGTTGAACGCACCGGTCTCACCGTCTGGGCGCAGAAGGTGGTGATCGAGTACGGCGCCGGAGGACCGGAAGACGTGAAGACCTTCGTCGCGACCGGCAAGGTGCGGCTCAAAACCAAGGACCAGGACGCCACCGGCGACAAGGCGACGTTCGATCCCAACACGCAGATGCTGCACATGACCGGCAATGTGGTGGTGGTGAACGCCACCGGCACGCTGACGGGCCCGTCGCTGACGGTGAACCTTGCCGACAATTCCACCGTCTTCGAGGGCGGCAAGGGGGGCCGGGTGACCGGCGTCTTCTCCACCCAATGAGCCGCGTCGACCAGACCGGCTGGCTGGTGGCGCACGGGCTGGCCAAGAGCTTCGGCAAGCGGGCAGTGGTGCACGACGTCTCCATCGCCGTGCGCCGCGGCGAGGCGGTGGGGCTGTTGGGTCCCAACGGCGCCGGCAAGACCACGGTGTTCACCATGATCATGGGGCTGGTAAAGCCGGACAAGGGGCAGATCCTGCTCGACGGGCGTCCGATCACCAACCTGCCGCTGTTCCAGCGCGGCCGGCTGGGCATCGGCTACCTGCCGCAGGAGCCCTCGATTTTCCGTGGACTCGACGTAAAGGGCAACATCCTCGCGGTGCTCGAAGGGCACACGAAAAACCGCGCCGAGCGGAAGCGGCGGCTGGAGCAGCTGCTCAGTGAGTTCGCCATCGAGCGGCTCGCCAATGCCAACGCCCTTGCCCTTTCGGGCGGCGAGCGGCGGCGCGTCGAGATCGCCCGGGCACTGGCGGCGGACCCGATCTTCATGTTGTTGGACGAACCTTTCGCCGGCGTCGACCCGATCGCGGTGGCCGAGGTCAAAGGCCTCGTCCGGCAGCTGACGCAGCGCGGCATCGGCGTGCTCATCACCGACCACTCGGTACGCGAGACGCTGTCGCTGGTCGACCGCGCGTACCTCATCCATGGCGGCCGTGTGATGATCCAGGGCAAGCCTGAAACGATCACCAGTGACCCGGAAGCGCGGCGCGTCTACCTGGGCGACACGTTCTCGGTCTAGGCGTCAAAGTTGACGGCAGGATGCCAAGCGCCTAACTCGGGCGAATGAAACGAGACAACCACAAGCCGACGGGCCCGAGCCAGCGCATGCTGCGCGTGGGCGAGCTCGTCCGCCATGCCCTCGCCAACGTGTTCTCGCGGGGCGAGGTCGAGGACGAAACGCTCGAGGGCGCGGTGATCACCGTGCCCGAGGTGCGGATGACGCCGGACCTCAAGCTCGCCAACGCCTATGTGATGCCGCTTGGCGGCGAGCGGGCCGAGGAGATCGTCGAGGCGCTCAACCGGCACCGCAAATTCATCCGCGGCCGCATCGCCCCCGAGTTGGACCTCAAATTCGCGCCGGAAGTGCGGTTCTTCGTCGACACTACGTTCGACGAATTCGGCCGCATCGATGCGCTGCTCCGCTCGGATCGGGTGCAGCGCGACCTCAAGCCCGACGACAAAGAAGAATAACTCATTGGCCGACAAGAAGCAAAAGCGGGACGTCTCCGGATGGATCGTCCTCGACAAGCCCTATGACATGACTTCAACCCAGGCCGTGGGGAAGGTCCGGTGGCTGCTGGGGGCCAAGAAGGCCGGCCATGCGGGGACGCTCGACCCGCTGGCGACCGGCATCCTGCCCATCGCGCTTGGGGAGGCGACCAAGACCGTTCCGGCGGTGCAGGATGGCAAGAAGGTCTACCACTTCACCGTCCTCTGGGGGTCGGCGACCTCCACCGACGACGCCGAGGGCGAGGTGGTCGCGACCTCGGACCACCGGCCGGCCGAGAGCGACGTGCAGGCGGCGCTGCAACAGTTCACGGGCGAGATCATGCAGCGGCCGCCGGCATTTTCGGCCATCAAGGTCGATGGCGAGCGCGCTTATGACCTCGCACGTGCCGGCGAGACGGTCGAGCTCGCGCCGCGGCCGGTCTTCGTCCAGAGCCTCAAGCTTCTCGTTCATGGCGAGACCAGCTCGGATTTCGAGATGACCTGCGAAAAGGGCACTTATGTCCGCGCCCTGGCGCGCGATCTCGCCGAGCATCTCGGGACGCGCGGCCATGTCGGGCGGCTGCATCGGGCCGCCGTCGGACCGTTCAGCGACGCTCGGGCGGTAACGATCGACGCATTGGAGGCCGCGGATGATCGCGATGCCCTGGTGCTGCCGGTAGCGGCGGGCCTCGCTGGCCTGCAGGAACTGCGGATGACGCCAGACCAGGCAACCGCGATCCGGCACGGCAACAGCGTGTTGCTCACCGGCGCCAACGCCCCGCTCTGGATGGAGAGCGCCTGGGCGAGCCATGCAGGCAAAGCGCTCGCCCTTGGCCGCGTCGAGGCGGGGCACTTCAAGCCTGAACGCGTCATCCTTTAGGGAACCAATCGCTTTCCGGCGCGTTTGAACGCGCTGGGTCTAGCGGCTATCGTGGCGGGCACCGACCTGCTTCGCGTGTCGCATGGGGCATAGATTGGTGGAAGTTGCGGGCGCCGCGAAGTCAGACGTAATCGACAAAGCCGAGTCGCGCCGGTCGCGCCCAATCGCCTTCTATCTCTTTATCCTGGCCCTCGTCGCGCTGGTGCCGGCCTTCGTTTTTTCCGCCGTTCTGCTGCAACGCAACAACGAGGCGCAGGAGCGCGTCGTCGAGACGCTGATCACCGGTTCCTCGCGCTCGATCGTGCAGGCGGTGGAGCGCGAGCTCATCGCCAACATCACCACCCTGCGGGTGCTGGCGACGGCCCCTTCCCTGCTCGCAAGGGACTTTGCCGGCTTTCACAAGCGCGCCCGTACCGGGCTCGAAGGCACGGGCACCTATGCGTACGTGCTCGATGAAAACATGATGTCGGTGCTCTCGACGCGGGTCGACTACCCCTCGCCATCCCGGCCGAGCGCCGACCCGGAGGCGGGCCGCCGTGCCATCGACTCCCGCGACGTCGTCGTCTCCAACCTGGTCTTGGGCACGGTGTCGCAGCGCTACGTGTTCAACATCCTGATACCGGTCTTTCCGCCCGGCGGCGGGCCGCTGGTGCTCGGGATCAACCGCGACGCCGAGACGCTGGCGGCGACGCTTCTGGCCGACAAGCTGCCTGCCGGCTGGAACGTTGCCCTGCTCGACGGCACTGGCCACGTCATCGCCGGTTCGGAAGGCGCCAACAAAACCGGCGACAAATTCACCCTGCTCGACACCACGACGATGAGCTGGACGCCGGGCTGGACCGAAGTCACGGTCGACGGCAAGCAATTGGTCACCTCAATCCAGCGCTCCTATCTCACCAGCTGGACGCTGGTGGCCTGGGCACCGCGCGATATCGTCGCCCGGCCGCTGTCGGACGCGTTCTGGTCGCTGCTGGTCGGCGGCCTGCTGCTGGCCGCGATGGTGATCCTTGTCATCTACTGGGTGAGCCTGCAGATCGGCCGCTCGGTGCACCGGTTGGAGGACGACGCCGAGCTGCTGGGGGCGGGCGAGATGGTGCCGGCACGCGAGTACCCAATCACCGAGATCGCCAATGTGTCGACCTCCCTGGCGGAGGCCTCGCGCCGGCGGCGGGCGGCCGATGTCGAGGTGCGGTTCCTGATGCGCGAGCTGGCGCACCGCTCCAAGAACCAGATGACGGTGATCGCCGCCATGGCCAAGCAGACGGCCAAGGGTGCCGATTCCGTGCCGGAATTCGTCGCCAATTTCGAGCGCCGCATCTTCGGACTGGCGCGCTCGACCGACCTGTTGCTCGCCACCGGCGCCCAGGGCGTCGACCTCGAGGAGTTGCTCAGGCGCCAGATCGAGCCGTTCTGCCCGGTCGACGGCAAGCGGGTGACGCTCGCCGGGCCACCGATGCGGCTCAACATGCAGTCGGCGCAGATCATCGGCATGGCGGCGCATGAGCTCGCCACCAATGCGGTGAAGTACGGCGCCTTCTCCACCGATGCCGGCTCGCTGCGCGTCTCCTGGACGCGCACGGCCGAGCGCGTGACGTTCGTCTGGCGCGAGCTGGTGCCGGCGCTGAAGCCGCGGCCCGCGCGCAAGGGCTTCGGCACGACCGTGCTCGAGAACATGGTCGGTCGCGCGCTGGGGGCCGAAGTGACCAGCACCCTGCATCCCGACGGCATGGAGTGGACCTTCTCGATCCCCAACGAGGCGCTCGACCCGGCGCGGGACCCACATGGCGAGACCGAGGTCGAAAAGCCGGAGAGCATGGGGCCGCAGCCTGCCGTCGCCCCTCAGGCCACGGAAAAATAGCTGGAACTTCCCGGGAACATCCCCTATATGGGCGCGCAAGCGGCGGACCGGGCCTTTCCGGTCCCATGCCCATTAGCGGCTCCGCCTGGACGACATCCCGGGCGCGAGCGTCCCACACTCCTCGTTTTGAAAGGACTGTCCGATGTCGATTACTGCTGAGCGCAAGGCCGCTCTCATCAAGGAATATGCGACCAAGGCCGATGATACCGGTTCGCCGGAAGTGCAGGTCGCCATTCTTTCCGAGCGCATTGCCAACCTCACCGAACACTTCAAGGGCCACAAGAAGGACAACCACTCCCGCCGTGGCCTGCTGAAGATGGTGTCGACCCGTCGTTCGCTTCTCGACTACGTCAAGAAGGTCGACGAGGCGCGCTACAAGACGCTGATCGAGCGCCTCGGCATCCGCCGCTAAGCTTGGATCAACGAACCGGATCGCGAGGTACGCCTCGCGAGCCAGCCCCGCCAAGGGGCACGAGAAGCGTAGACCGGCCAGTTCTACGCGGAGCATGGCGAGATCATCGGCCGCTCGGTGCGCCCTGGGAGCGCAAATCTACGGAGCGGCTCATCGTCTTGTCCATGTTCCGCCCCGCCTGACAAACGGGTCGCCGGGTGGAAACCGTGCCGATTTTGGGCCGGTCCTGCACATGGGGTGCCGGGCCGAGCTGGCACAGCGGATAGGTTCGCGGGCCCCTACGCCCCGCGTTTCCGCCTATCCGGCAGAATGGAAAGACAACAAATGCCCATTAATTTCGACCACCACAAAGTCGAGCTCAACTGGGGCGGCCAGCCGCTGACCCTCGAAACCGGCAAGATCGCCCGCCAGGCGGACGGCGCCGTGCTCGCGACCCTCGGCGAGACCGTGGTCCTCGCCACCGTGGTTTCAGCCAAGTCGCCGAAGCCGGGCCAGGACTTCTTCCCGCTGACCGTCAACTACCAGGAAAAGTACTTCGCCGCCGGCAAGATTCCGGGCGGCTACTTCAAGCGCGAAGGCCGGCCGACCGAGAACGAGACCCTGGTCTCCCGCCTCATCGACCGTCCGATCCGCCCGCTCTTCCCGGACGGCTACAAGAACGAGACGCAGGTCATCGTCACCGTTCTCCAGCACGACATGGAGAACAACCCGGACGTGCTCTCGATGGTCGCCGCCTCCGCGGCCCTGACCATTTCTGGCGTCCCCTTCATGGGCCCGATCGGCGCTGCCCGCGTCGGCTACATCGACGGCGAGTACGTGCTCAACACCCCGATCGACAAGCGCTCGGATTCCAAGCTCGACCTCGTCATGGCCGGCACGTCCGACGCCGTGCTGATGGTTGAATCGGAAGCCCAGGAACTCTCCGAAGAGGTGATGCTCGGCGCCGTCATGTTCGGCCATGCGGCTTCGGCCAAGGTCATCGAAGCGATCATCAAGCTCGCCGAGATGGCCGCCAAGGAACCGCGCGACTTTACCCCGCCGGACTATTCGGCGCTCGAAAAGGACGTCCTTGCCATCGCCGAGGCCGATCTCCGCGCCGCCTACAAGATTACCGACAAGGGCCAGCGCTATGCCGCGGTCGACGCCGCCAATGCCAAGGTGAAGGAACACTTCGCCGGCCGCATCGAAGCCGGTGAAGTCTCGGCCGAGGATCTGGGCGAGGTCGTCCACAACCTGCAGGCCAAGATCGTCCGCTGGAACATTCTCGACACCAAGAGCCGCATCGACGGCCGTGACCTCACGACCGTCCGCCCGATCGTCGCCGAAGTCGGCGTGCTGCCGCGCACCCACGGCTCGGCCATCTTCACCCGCGGCGAGACGCAGGCCCTGGTGGTCGCGACGCTCGGAACGGGCGATGACGAGCAGTTCATCGACTCGCTCGAAGGCACCAAGAAGGAGACCTTCCTCCTTCACTACAACTTCCCGCCCTATTCGGTCGGTGAAGCGGGCCGCATGGGCTCCCCGGGCCGCCGCGAAATCGGCCACGGCAAGCTCGCCTGGCGCGCCATCCATCCGATGCTGCCCAAGCCGGAAGAGTTCCCCTACACGCTCCGCGTTGTCTCCGAGATCACCGAATCCAACGGCTCGAGCTCGATGGCAACCGTCTGCGGCACCTCGCTGTCGCTGATGGATGCCGGCGTGCCGCTCAAGAAGCCGGTCGCCGGTATCGCGATGGGCCTCATCCTCGAAGGCGACCGCTATGCGGTGCTTTCGGACATTCTGGGCGACGAAGACCACCTGGGCGACATGGACTTCAAGGTGGCCGGCACTGCCGATGGCGTCACCAGCCTCCAGATGGACATCAAGATCGCCGGCATCACCGAGGAGATCATGAAGGTCGCCCTCGGCCAGGCCAAGGACGGTCGCAACCATATCCTGGGCGAAATGGCCAAGGCGCTCGACACCTCGCGTGCGACCGTGGGCGAGTTCGCCCCGCGCATCGAGACCATCACCATCCCGACCGACAAGATCCGCGAAGTGATCGGCTCGGGCGGCAAGGTGATCCGCGAGATCGTCGAGAAGACCGGCGCCAAGGTCGACATCAACGACGACGGCACCGTCAAGGTCTCGTCCTCGGACGGCAAGGCGATCGACGCGGCCATCAAGTGGATCAAGTCGATCACCGACGAGCCGGAAGTGAACGCGATCTACCAGGGCACCGTGGTGAAGACCGCCGATTTCGGCGCCTTCGTCAACTTCTTCGGCGCCAAGGACGGCCTCGTCCACATCAGCCAGCTGGCCGACCAGCGCGTGCAGAAGACCACCGACGTGGTCAAGGAAGGCGACAAGGTCTGGGTGAAGCTCCTCGGCTTCGACGAGCGCGGCAAGGTTCGCCTCTCCATGAAGGTCGTCGACCAGGAGACCGGCAAGGAGCGCGCCAAGGAAGAAGCCCCGGCCACCGACGCCGCCGAGTAAGGCTTTCTCTGCCGAACATGCAAAGGCCCGGGAGCGATCCCGGGCCTTTTGCTTTAGGGGTCGTAAACCCGGCCGGGCACCTACGCCTTTGGAGGGTTCTGGTCGTGGGGGATGGTTCCGGGAATGGGCGGCAGCCAGTGCTCTCGACGTATGGTCCACACCTCCAGCATCGGTCTGATATCGTAGGGCGCCTGGTCGAGCGTGCCGAGGAAGACTTCCACCACCTCGTCGGAAAGCCAGAAGAGGCGTGAGCCGCAGGTGGGGCAGAACTGCCGGTGCTCGTAGGTTGCCAGGACTCCGGTCATGCTGAACTGGTCCCTGCGCCAGTTCGCCGTTGCCGAGAAGGAGGAGCCGGTGAGCTTCCGGCATGTGGTGCAGTGACAGAGCCCCGACACATATGGCTGCCCCCGGACCTCATACCTCACCGCGCCACACTGGCATCCGCCAGTCCGAACCGGCTCATCCGTCATCGCTTCCTCCACCAATGAGGCGCTAACCATGCCCTGCGCGAGCGTGCTTACTTCGGTCTGAGCGGGCTCGAATATCCCGCAACGAGCTCGACCAAATCCGTCACGCCTTCTGCGACGGCGTCAATTGAACGCACGCACTTCGACCGGAACGCGGCAGGCGATGGCGGCTTTGCGGCCCCATTCCACGGCCTCATCCTCGGTGGCCGTTTCCAGCACCCAGAAGCCCCCGATATGTTCCTTGGTTTCGATATAGGGTCCGTCGGTGACGAGCATCTTGCCGTCGGGCTGCGGGCGGATGGATTTGGCGTTCCGCACCGGCCCCAAGCCGCCGACGAAGACGCGCACGCCGGCAGCGACCATCTCACGGTTGAGCGCCGCGATCTCACGATGCGTCGCCTCGGGCTCGGAATAGGGCTGGAAGTCGGTGGGATGGTGGATGGCGACAAGATATTGGGGCATGATTCCCTCCTCAAGTGGACCTCGGCACGGCCGTTCGCCTGCCTTCACCGGCTAATCGACGCTCCGGATCGCAGATCGACAAAATCGCGAGATTTTTCTGACACGGCCGGCGGTTGCGATTGGCTCAACCCATGTC
>DATCRS010000211.1:0-2505 GCA_036568845.1 Devosia sp.
TCCCTGTCATCGCTGATGACCACCGGTTTCGCCTCCTGAGGGGGTGGGCGAAGCACAAAGGAGATTTGCCATGAGCAACGCACCTCTGATGCCCAAGGCGACCGCCGTCTGGCTGCTCGACAACACCGCGCTGACCTTCGATCAGGTCGCCGATTTCACCAAGATGCATCCCCTCGAGGTGCGCGCGATCGCGGATGGCGACGCCGCCCAGGGCATCAAGGGCATGGACCCGATTTCCAACGGCCAGCTGACCCGCGAGGAGATCGAGAAAGGCGAAAAGAACCAGGACTACCGGCTCCGTCTGCAGGAGAGCAAGGTCGTGCTGCCGCCCCAGCCCAAGCGCAAGGGCCCACGCTACACCCCGGTGTCGCGCCGTCACGAGCGCCCCAGCGCCATCCTCTGGCTGTTGCGCAGCCATCCCGAGCTCAAGGACGCCCAGATCATGCGCCTGGTCGGCACCACCAAGAGCACGATCGCCAGCGTACGCGACCGCACCCACTGGAACACCTCGCAGCTGACCCCGATCGACCCCGTGACCCTCGGACTCTGCTCGCAGATCGAGCTCGATTTCGAAGTGGCGCGCGCGGCCAAGGAAAAGCCGATCGACGCAAACTATGGCGGCGCCACCCTGCTGCCGGCGTCCGAGACCACCAAGAAGGACGAGTACGAGCCCTCGGAGAAGTCGAGCGACGACCTCAACGTCGACGCCGTGTTCGCCAAGCTCAAGACCCTCGGCGGCAAGAAGCACGAGGAAGAGGAGGAGTAAGACTCTCCTCTCGTCATCGAAATGCAAAACGCGGCGGGGCAAATCCGCCGCGTTTTTTTGTTTTCAAGCGACGCTTCGCGGCGCAGCCGGTCGGGAACGATGTGGCGGCCGTAGCATTGTGTCCAGCGCGGAGGGATCAGCGATGCCGGCCGACGAAGACCATTTTGCGATGATGCTGGGACGCGCTGTCCTGGGCGCATGGGGTGATATGCCCCGCGATATTCAGGAAGCCCTGTTCGAACTTGCCGTCAAAGACCGCCCTGATGATCGCGACGCACTGGCGAAGCTTTTGCACGAGCGGCATCCGCGGACGGCGCACGCGGGATAGCGAAGCTTTCCGTCACAGGCGCGATTATTGTTCGTGATCGCCGACCTACGGCCGGTCCGGATGATTCAGCATGTATTCGCCGAGATCGCGCTGGCGGCGGTCGGACCGGGCGAGCGCAGCATTGCGCTGGACGTCGCGGTCCTTGCGGCAAGCCACGTATTCCGGCGAGCCGACGGCGAGGCCGCGGCCCTGGCACACCGCATCATCGTCGTCCCCACCCATCGCTGTCGGCGTCTGGTAACGCCCAGCACAAGCGGAGAGAGCGAGAGCGAGGCCCACGGCAATGAATAACCGCGGCGCGGTGGCGAGTGACATGGGAGGTCCCCTATTAGCCGGCTCTGTTTAGCGCGGAATGAGGAGATTGTAAGGTCCCCGCATCTCACACCCTCCCCTTCAACGCCTCCCCGATCTCGTCCAGCACCTTGGGGTCCTCGATCGTGGCCGGCATGGTCCAGGCCTCGCCGTCGGCGATCTTCTTGATGGTGCCGCGCAGGATCTTGCCCGAGCGCGTCTTGGGCAAGCGGCCGACGGTGATCGCAAGCTTGAAGGCGGCGACCGGGCCGAGCTTGTCGCGCACCAGCGCGATGATCTCCTTCTCGATCTCATCAGGAGAGCGCTTCACGCCGGCTTTCAGCACCAGGAAGCCGCAGGGCACCTCGCCTTTGATCGCATCCTTGACACCGAGCACGGCACATTCGGCGACATCTGGATGCGAGGCCAGGATCTCCTCCATGCCGCCGGTGGAGAGCCGGTGGCCGGCAACGTTGATGATGTCGTCGGTGCGCCCCATGACGAAGACGTAGCCGTCCTCGTCCTTGTAGCCGGCGTCAGACGTTTTGTAATAGCCGGGGAATTCGGTGAGATAGGCTTCCTTGAACCGCGCATCCTGATTCCACAGCGTCGGCAGGCAGCCCGGTGGCATCGGCAATTTGATCACGATCGAGCCCATGGTGTTCGCAGGCACCGGCTTCGCCGCCTCATCCACCACATCGACCTGATAGCCCGGCATCGGCACCGTCGGCGAGCCGTGCTTCACCGCCAATTGGCCGAGGCCGACCGGATTGCCGGCAATGCACCACCCGGTCTCGGTCTGCCACCAATGGTCGATCACCGGCACCTTCAACTGCTGCTCCGCCCATTCCACCGTCGGCGGATCGGCGCGCTCGCCGGCGAGGAACAGCGTGCGGAATTTAGACAGGTCGTACTGCCGTATGAATTTTCCCTCCGGATCCTCTTTGCGGATCGCGCGGAATGCGGTCGGCGCGGTGAACAGCGCGACCGCCTTGTGCTCCGAGATCACGCGCCAGAACGCGCCGGCATCGGGCGTGCCGACCGGCTTGCCCTCGAACAGGACGGTGGTCGCGCCATGCAGCAGCGGCGCATAGACGATATAGGAATGGCCGACCACCCA
>DATCRS010000212.1:0-4270 GCA_036568845.1 Devosia sp.
CGGGAAAATGGGTTGACGGCGGTGCCGCAGCAGCCGCCGATCATAAACGCAGGTTCTGGAAGGTGGCGGCGCTAATGCGTCGCTATTCTTGGTGCGGTCGGAATGGTGGAGCTGAGGGGAATCGAACCCCTGACCTTATCATTGCGAACGATACGCTCTCCCAACTGAGCTACAGCCCCGTTCCAATGGGCGCTTATGTAACCAATGAAAGCGCGTTGGCAAAGTCCTTTTTCGTCAAACCAGGTTGTGTTCGACAAGGCTCTGCGCCGTGGTGCGGACCGCCTCGCGCGGGGTGACGAAGGGGCGGCCGAGCAGGGTCTTGGCGTCGAGGCTGTCGCTGCGCTTCACCACGCCGAGCTCGCCCAGATTGCCGCGCACGTCGCGGTCGAACAGGCCGTAGAGGTGCATGAACCAGTTCGGAGCCTCGAGGCGCGGCAGCCTGGCGGCGGCCTGGGGGAAGTCCTTGCGCAGCATCTGAGCCAGCTGCAACAGGCTGTGGGTGGCGCCGGCTGCCGGGAAGCGGCGGCCACCGGCTTCCGGGCTGGTCATGGCCTTGACCAGCAGCGCCGCGACGTCGCGCACGTCGATGATGGCGAACCACATCTGCGGTGCCACCGGCATGCTGCCGCTCAACAGTCGCTGCACCAGGGCCACCGAGGTGCCGGGGTCGTCGTCGAGCAGCGGACCGAGGATGGCGCTGGGGTTGATGACGGCCAGATCCCGGGCGCGGCCGAGCCGCTCGGCAATCGCCCAGGCCTCCTTTTCGGCCCGCGTCTTCGATTCGACATAGGCATTGACGTCGCGGCCTTCGAGATTGGTCCAGTCGCTGGCGACGAACGGGGCGGTACGGGCCTTGTCGTGGCCGTACATCACCGCGGCCATGGACGAGGTCAGGACGACGCGCTCGACGCCGCCGGCAAAAGCCGCCTCGAGCGCGCGCCTGGTGCCTTCCACAGCAGGCGTGATCAGCTCCATCTTGTCGGCCGGGATGGCGGTGACGAAGGGCGAGGCGACGTGCTGCAGGTAGCGCACGTCCTGCATCGCCTCGGCCCAGCCGGTATCGCTCATCAGGTCGAGCGCCACGAAGTCCAGGCGCGAAATATCGGCACCGTGGCGGGCCAGCGTGGCTCTCACCTTGTCGGCCTTGTTGAGGTTGCGGACGCTGCCGCGTACGGTAAAACCCGCTTCGAGCAGTTGCAGCGCGAGATGGCCGCCCAGAAAGCCGGAAATGCCGGTGACGAGAACGCGGTCGGACATGGCGGAGCCCTTCTATGATGCAACTGAACGAAATGTATGATAGTCGTTCAATCCGTTCAAGATGGTCGATCAAACAATCACCGAGACCCGCAAGCTGTCGCCGGAACGACGCGCCCGCATCGTCGAGGCAGCGCGGTTCCTGATCCTGCGCAACGGCTTGCGGGCGACGACGATGGAAGCGATTGCGCGCGAGGCGGGCATCGCCAAGCCGACGCTCTATGGCTACTTCCCCGACAAAAAGGCGGTCTTTGCTGCCATCATCGCCGAAATCGGCCACGAGATCCGGGCGGCGGTGGATGGCGCGCTCGGGGTCGAGGGTGACGTGGCGGCGCGCATCGCGGCTGCGCTCAATGGCAAGTACAAGGTGATCAACCGGGTGCTCGAAAACTCGCCGCATGCCGGCGAGCTCTATGACGAGCATGGGCGCGACGGCGGCCGGGCCTATGCCGGGCTCGAGGGTCATGTCGAGGATGCGATTACCGGGGCGCTTTCCGAAGCCGGCGTGGGGCGGGCCCGGCCCTTGGCGCAACTCATCCTCGCCGGTGCCTTCGGCGTGGGCCGCAAGGCGCGGCACGAGGCCGAAGTCGGGCCGGCGATCCGGCTGTTGGTGGAGAGATTGGTGCGGCCGGAACTGGAAGGAAGTAGTGAGTAGCCACCGGCAGGGGTGTCTCCTCCCCCCTTGCGGGGGAGGGTCAGGGTGGGGGGGTAGGAGAGCCCGGTGCAGGTGTCCGAAACACCCGAACTCACCCCAGCGTCACGGGCCCATCCACCCCCACCCCTGTCCCCTCCCCGCAAGGGGGAGGGAGACCCGACTGAAAGCCAACAGAGTGCGGCGAGTAGGGAGGAACCCCAACCTACTCCCCATTCGCTACTGCCTACTGCCTTTCCTTCACACCTTCGCCCAGCCGCCCGTGCGTTCGCTCTCGAACACGGCGTCGATCACCCGCATGTTGCGGATCGAATCCTCGATGCCATAAGGCAGCGGCTTGTCGCCGAGCACGGCCAACGCAAACGCCTCGGCTTCCTCGGTATACTGGTCAACCGGGCGGATGATCTCGCGGCGGGCAAGGCTCTTGTCGAGCGCGGCGCCGTTGTCGACCAGCACGGCGGTCGGCGTGTCGGGCGGGGCGTTGAACGGAATGACGATCTCAACCCGCGCCGCGGTGCCGATCACCTCGATGGTCTGGTGGCCGACGGCCTGAGTGGAACAGGTAAAGGTCAGCTGCCGGCCATAGCCGAAATCGGCGATGACGCTGGCCAGCCGGTCGGTCTTGAAATCGGGGTCGCGGTCGATCAGCGAGACCACGCGCAGCGGTTCGCTCTCGAACAGGAAGCGGCCGCCGGTGATCGGATAGCAGCCGATATCCATGATGCCGCCGCCGCCGATGTCGGCCTGGTTGCGCACATTCATGGGGTCGGTGTTGTTGTAGCAGAAGGCGGCGCGGATGGCGCGCAACTCGCCGAGCTCGCCCGAGCGGACGATCTCGCGGGCCCGCTGCCACTGCGGATGGAAGCGCACCATGAAGGCTTCCATGACGATGCGATCGGGCGGGCACTGGCGCAGCAGCTCCGCTTCGTTCGCGTTCATGGCGATCGGCTTTTCGCAGAGCACGTGCTTGCCGGCCTTGGCCGCAGCAAGTGTCATCGGCACATGCAGGTGGTTGGGCAGCGGGTTGTAAATCGCGTCCACATTGGGGTCGGCGAAGAGCTCTTCGTAGCTGCCATAGGCGCGGGCATGGCTGCGCAGCCCCAGATGTCCCAGCGCCGTATGGGCCCTGCCGAGGTCGCGCGAGGCCATGGCCACCACTTCGGAATGCGGGGATTTGAGGATGGCGGGAATGACCTTCTGCACGCCGATATTGGCCGTCGACAGGATGCCCCAACGCACCTTGCGTGATTCAGTCATTCATTGCCTCCCTCGCATGCGACGGCGGACGCTAGCGGAAGCCGCGCCCGCCGTCCACGGCCAAGCCCATGCTACTTATCGGGGTATTTACGGGAGATAGCCGCCAGCGTCTTGTCGGCGCCGTCCGGATCGACCTTGCGCAGGATGGCATCGAGCTTGGCCTCCGAGCGGTCCTCGCTCTCCTTGCTCTGGGGCGAGCCGACATAGAGCAGGATCGTCAGCCCGACCACCTGCCAGAGCAGTTGCAGGAACTCCGACTGCCAGTTTTCGAAGGTGTCGCGCAGCATCTCGATGACATAGCCGCTGGTCTCGACTGGCATCTGGTGCGTCTGCTGTTCGTCGACATAGGCGTACCAGCCGAACAGCCAGTGGCCGATGATGCTGATGACGAGGAAGCCGATGGTGACCCAGGCGAAACCGAACTTCTTCCAAACGGACATGTGATGGACTCCGAGGTTCAACTTACCTGCGAAACGTCCACCTCAGATCGTCGTTGCACCTCAGGGCTCTGGATTTGCCGCCCTAATTCTTGGCGAGAAACTTGCTGGCGATCCAGCCTTCGCCGCCAGCGGGCAGGGTGACGCGGGTCCAGCCGCCCTGCTGCTCGAGCACCTGCACCTTGGACCCGGCGCTGGCGACCGACATGACGCTCGAGCCGGTGCCGGGGCCGGAGCGGACGTTGACGTCGCTCAGCGCCTTGCGTTGCGCCCATTCCTCGGGCGTGGGCTCACGCACGGAGACCAGGTAGCTGGGGCGGAGCGGCCCGGCGGCGTCGGATGTCGCCTCCGCCGTCTCCAGCTCCGACGGGTCCTGCCGCTGGCCGAGGATGAGGTAACCCGCGCCAAGGCCTGCCAGCACCACGACGGCAAACGCCGCGATGCGAAAGGTGGCAGTGCTGGTGAAGGTTCTCGGCATCGTGGCGTCCTCGCCCGGTAGCTGCGAGCAAACGCGCATGGAGTCAAGGCCGTTCCAGGGAGGGCGGTTGCTCGGTCGTCGCGTCGATGCGCCCTCTGCCGCGTCTGTCGAGGTGACGGTGGCTGGGATAGCACAGCGTGACGCCAGCACATCGGAATGCGGCACCATCTCTCACACCCACTGGCTGTCATC
>DATCRS010000213.1:0-12079 GCA_036568845.1 Devosia sp.
GAGCCGGTCGGTGCGGCGCCATGGGCGCCCGGGCCGCGCGGCGGCACCACGCGGGTGCGCTTTTCGACAACGACCGTGGATCGCGACGAGCGGCCCATGCCCGGACGATTCCCCAGGTTCGGGGAACCCTTCAGGGTCAGGGTCTTCTTGCCGCCAGCGCCGTCTTCGCGCTTGTCGTCGTTATCAGCCATACGTCTCTATCTCTCTTCTGACGCTTGGTAGCGGGCCAGTCTCAAGCCCTTTTCCAGCGCCGATTGGGCTGCCGCCCCTTTGGTGAGCGCAGCATGTATCACACTTTCAAGCCCGAGTGCCAAACCCAATTGGGTCGAATCGAGCAATTCCAGATGGGGGGTCGAAACCCCATCCAAACCAGCCTCTTCGGCGGCTTTTTCGTAACCGCGAAGCGAACCGGTCATCTTCTTGCGGCCGTCTTCGGCCGCGTCGGTGGCAGTGAGGAGGGCAATGACTTCGCCCGCCTCGATCGCCTGTTTCACCTTGGTGGCGCCGGTGACGATCTGCCCGGCCTTTCGCGTCATGGAGAGGGCGTTGAGGAAACGCTTCTCCAGATGCTGCCCCGTGAGCCCGGCGAGATCTTCGGGCACCGTGACGCTGCTCTTGAGGCTTCTCGTGAAAGCCTTCTTCTTAACCGCTTCTGCGACCGCTTTATGACCAAGCGTCACCCAGACGCCCCTGCCCTCCGCTTTTGCGTCCACATCGGGCAGGACGATACCGTCGGGCGAGACGACGAAGCGGACGAGGTCCTCGACGGACTTCGTCTCACGCGTCAGTGCGCATTCGCGCGTTTGCTCTCGGCTCCGGGGCACCGGGCGGCAAGAGTGCCCGCATTACGCGGGCGCCCCCTCTTCGGCCGGCACGTCGTCTTGTTCCGGCGCAGCCAAGTCGGCCTCGGTGATCCAGCCGGCCTTCAAACGCGCCTGCAGGATCATGTCCTCGGCTTCCTCACGGGAAACCGGGAAATCCTTGAAGGTTCCCTCGAAGCGCTTCACTTCGCCATCCTTGCGTTCGGTCCAGCCGACGAGATCGTCGCTGGCGCAACCGGCGAAATCCTCGACGGTCTTGATGTCGTCCTTGCCGAGCGCCACCAGCATGGCGGCGTTGAGGCCCGCAATGTCGTAGAGCTCGTCCTCGACGCCGAGCTTTTTGCGCTCCTCGTCGTGCTCCTTCTCGATAGCTGCGAGATAGTCGGTTGCGCGGTTCTGGATCTCCGCGGCCGTCTCCTCGTCAAAGCCCTGGATGGAGGCGATTTCGGAGAGCTCGATATAGGCCAGCTCCTCGACCGAGGAGAAGCCTTCCGAAGCCAATAGCTGGGCAAGCGTCTCGTCAACGTCAAGGGCCTGCATGAAGAGAGCGGACCGTTCGGTGAATTCCTTCTGGCGACGCTCCGACTCTTCCTGCTCGGTGAGAATGTCGATGTCCCAGCCGATCAGCTGGCTGGCGAGGCGGACGTTCTGGCCGCGGCGCCCGATGGCGAGCGAGAGCTGTTCGTCCGGCACCACGACCTCGATGCGCTCGGCCTGCTCGTCGAGCACGACCTTGGCCACATCGGCCGGCTGCAGCGCCGAGACCACGAGGTCGGCGATATTGTCGGTCCAGGGGATGATGTCGATCTTTTCGCCCTGCAGCTCACCGACGACCGCCTGCACGCGGGAACCACGCATACCGACACAGGCGCCGACCGGATCGATCGAGGAGTCGTTGCTGGTCACGGCGATCTTGGCGCGGCTGCCCGGATCGCGGGCAATCGAGCGGATGGTGATGATGCCGTCGTAGATCTCCGGCACTTCCTGCATGAAGAGCTTCGCCATGAACTGCGGATGCGTGCGGCTGAGGAAGATCTGCGGCCCGCGCTGCTCGCGGCGGACGTCGTAGATATAGGCGCGGACGCGGTCGCCGTAGCGGTACATCTCGCGCGGGATCAGCTCGTCGCGGCGGATGATGGCCTCGCCACGGCCGAGGTCGACGATGACATTGCCGTATTCGACGCGCTTGACCGTGCCGTTGACGATCTCGCCGACCCGGTTGATGTACTCGTCATACATGCGGTCGCGCTCGGCATCGCGCACTTTCTGCACGATCACCTGCTTGGCCGACTGGGCGGCGATGCGGCCGAACTCGATGGGCGGCAGCGGCTCGGTGACGAAATCGCCGAGCTTGGCGGCATCGTTGCGGGCCTTGGCGTCAGCCAGCGAAATCTGCCGGCCGTATTCTTCGACATTCTCGACCACTTCGAGCAGGCGCCACATGCGCGTCTCGCCGGTGCGCGGATTGATCTCGACGCGGATATTGGTCTCGCTGCCATACTTGGACTTGGCAGCCTTTTCCATTGCGTCCTGCATGGACTCGATGACGACCATGCGGTCGATCGACTTCTCGCGGGCAACGGCATCGGCGATCTGGAGCAGCTCCAGTCGGTTCGCGCTCACGGCCATTTAGGTGGTCTCCTCTTCAGAGTCGGCGTCTTCGTTGGGCAGCTCGACGGTCTCGATGTCTTCATCGTCGTCGATGGGATTCTCTTCCTGGTCGGCGCGCGCCATGTTCATGAGCGCGTCGGTCATCACCAGCTTGGCCTCGGCCAGCATGGCGAGGGGCAGGCGATGGTTGGGATCGGTGTCCTTGGGCGCATCGGGGAGCTTCAAGGTGACGCTCTCGTCGTCGACAGCTTCGATGAAGCCGCGGAAGCGCTTGCGGCCATCGAGCAGATCGGTGAGCTCGACCTTGGCCTCGTGGCCGATATAGGTGCGGAAATCGCGGGCCCGCACCAGCGGCCGGTCGATGCCGGGCGAGGAGACCTCGAGGTGGTATTCGCGGTCGATGGGGTCCTCGACATCGAGCACCGGCGAGAGGTCCTTGGAGAGCCGCTCGCAATCCGAGATGGTGAAGCGGCCGTTGCCGTCCTCGGCCATGATCTGCAGCGTCATGCCGTTTTCCTGCGTGACCTTCACGCGGACGAGGCTGTAGCCCAGGTCGATGGCCACCGGTTCGACGATCCGCGCGATGCGCGCTTCGAGCCCGGTTTCCTTGATGTATCGCTTTTCAGCGAGGTCGAACGTCATGGGTCCCTGAGGGGTCCTTCGGTAATAAAAAAGAGCGGGGCCGGGAGGCTCCCACTCTGCAAACTGCCAGAGATGTTGGATCGCTATATAGCGCCGATGGCCGGTCGGTGCAAGGCACCAGGCAGGACCGCCGCGGCGGTTGTCTTCATCGTCTCCCGCCGATAGAGTGCCGGCCTCCCTTCCCCGACTTCATCCACGGAACATTGCTATGGAATACCGCCGCTTGGGCAAGTCTGGCCTCAAGGTCAGCGAATTTTCTTTTGGCGCCTGGGTCACCTTCGCCAAGCAGGTGGGCGAAGACGCAGCCCAGTCGATCATGGCCCACGCCTATGACAACGGCATCAACTTCTTCGATAATGCCGAGGGCTACGAGACCGGCAATGCCGAGCGGGTGATGGGCGAGGCGCTGAAGGCGCTGAACTGGAGCCGCGACAGCTATGCCGTGAGCTCGAAGGTGTTCTTCGGCGGCAATGGCAAGGGCCCGATGCAGCGCGGGCTCTCGGCCAAGCACATCAACGACGCCTGCAACGATGCGCTCAAGCGCCTGCAGGTCGATTATCTCGACCTCTATTTCTGCCACCGTCCCGACCTCGACACGCCGATCGAGGAGACGGTCCGCGCAATGCACAACCTCATCGTGCAGGGCAAGGTCATCTACTGGGGCACGTCGGAGTGGACGGCCCAGCAGCTGACCGAAGCCTATGCGGTGGCGCGGCAGTATGGCCTCACCCCGCCGACCATGGAGCAGCCCGAATACAACCTCTTTCGCCGCGAGAAGGTCGAAGGCGAGTTCCTGCCGCTCTACGATCTCTTCGGTCTGGGGACCACGATCTGGTCGCCTCTCGCCTCGGGCATCCTCACCGGCAAGTACAATGACGGCATCCCGGCCGACAGCCGCATGAACCTCCCCGGCTACGAATGGCTGAAGGCGCGGCTCGACAGCGACAAGGGCCGCGACGAGCTCGCCAAGGTCAAGCAGCTCGCCACGCTGGCAGGCGAAATCGGTATCCCGATCCACTACTTGGCGCTCCTCTGGTGCCTCAAGAATCCCAATGTCTCGACGGTAATCCTCGGCGCCTCCAAGCTCAGCCAGCTCAAGGACAATCTCGAGGCGCTCAAGCACAAGGACAAGTTGACGCCGGACGTGATGGAGCGCATCGAAGCCATCGCCGGCAACAAGCCGGAAGGCCCGCGCAGCTATCTCTGAGGTGCAGCATGGGACGGGCCGATGGTCCGTCCCATTGCTCTGTCAAGACAGGCCCAACCTCTCGCGCAGCTGCACGGCGGTGAGAGTGCCGCGCGCTACCCGGCCGGCCACGAGGTCGCGGCCGAGTTGGCAGAGGGCGGTATTGAGGGGAACCGGCGCGCCGTGCAGGCGGCCGAGGAGCACGATTTCGCCGTTGAGGTAATCGGTCTCGATGCTGCCGGCGCCGCGCTTGAGGCTCTGCGCTGACGAGCTGCCGGTGCGCGCCGCGCCTTCCACCTTGCGCAGCTCGAAGACACCTTTCCGCCGCGGCTCGTCCCGGTCGATCTCGGTCCAGTCGATGCCGGCGGCGCGGAGAACCGCCCGCCCCTCGTCGCGAGCCTCGTCGGCGATATCCTCGAAGTCGCTGCCCCGTCCCAGCGCCGCATCCAGCACGTTACCGAGGTTCTCGAGCAGCTTGCCGTATTTGGATCGCATCACGTCGTCCTGGACGAAGACGGCGAAGTTGGCGGCACGCAGGTGCGTAGCCACGGCCTCGACCGTCGCGTCTCCGCCGCGCGGATAGCGGCCCAGATCGAACATGCCGTAGTTCGGGCCGCCGAAGCAGGTGACCTCGCCGGGCACGGTGTAGTCGGCCGGCAGCATGACGGTCATGCCGAGCACATTGGGAAAGAGCCGCAGCGCGGCGCGCTCGTTGGCGACGCCGTTCTGGGCGCAGAGGATGGTTTGCGCCGTGACGCCGGCGGCACTGAGATCGCGCAGGGCTGCCTCGGTGTCCTGCGACTTCATGGTGAGGATCACCACGTCGTCGGCGCGGAACTCGATCTGGTCCGGTCCCGCGTGGCAGGGAAAGGTCAGCCGGTGCTCGCCTTCCGAGGTGCGGAAGAGGAGACCGTTGCTGCGGATCGCATCCAGCATCTTGCCGCGGGCGATGCCGAGAACCTCGCGACCGGCAAGCATGAGGCCGGCTGCGATGGTGCCGCCGATGGCACCGACGCCGTAGACGATGAAACGCATGCACTTCTCCTCGGCTGCGACGCCTGTCCAACGCCGCAAGGGGTGCAAGCGTTGTCGCTTTCTGCAAGAGTCTGCATGCGAACATCCTGCGAGTCCCTCCCCGTGTCCAATACGCCTTTCCTCCTGATCCCCGGTCTCAACTCGACGCCGGAGGTGTTCCGTCATGTCGTCCCGGCGCTGTGGTCCTTCGGTCCGGTGATGGTCGCCAACCATACCAAGGGTGAGGGCATAGCCGGCATCGCGGCGGCCATTCTGCGTGATGCGCCGCCGCGCCTCGCGCTGCTGGGCTTTTCGATGGGCGGCTATCTCGCCTTCGAGATCGTCCGGCGGGCGCCCGAGCGCGTGCTCAAGCTTTGCCTGCTCGACACCACCGCCCGGCCCGACACAGCCGAGGCGACCGCCAAGCGACGGCAGCGTATCGCCATCACAGAGGCCGGTGGTTTCGCGAAGACCCTCGATGGTGCCTTCGAGGAGGCCGTGCATCCAGATCACCGGAGCCGCGACGACCTGCGGGCGCTGAGCAAGGCCATGTCACTGGCGGTGGGACCGGAGGTCTATGTCCGGCACCAGAAGGCGATCATCGGCCGCGTCGACTCGCGGCCCATGCTGGCGTCGATCCAGATGCCGACGGCAGTGATCGTCGGCGACAGCGACGCGATCACGCCGCCGGACGCGGCGCGGGAAATGGCTGACGGAATCGCCGGTGCGCAACTGACGGTCATCGAGCGGGCCGGCCACATGGCCGTGCTCGAACAGCCGGACGCCACGGTCGGCGCTGTCGTCCAGTGGGCGCGCCCGTAGCTCTCACCTCTCCCAGGTCAGCGCTTCAGTGGCCGCGCCCAGTCCGGTGAGGGTGGCGCGCAGCTCCTTGACCATGTTGTCGGGTCCGCAGAGATAGAAGTTCTGTCCGAAGTCACGGACATGCCAGCCCAAGAATTCCTCATCGATGCGTGCGTGCTCGATGCCGCTGGCGGCAGGATCGTCGGTGATGGTCCAGATGCACCTGAGCCCGCGCATGGCTTCGAATTCTTCGCGGAGGATGATGTCCCGCTCGGAGCGATGAGAGGCGATGAGCGTGTGACCGGCGAGCTGCCCTCTTTGCGCAAGATCGCGCAGGATGGCGATGAAGGGCGTCACTCCGGCGCCGCCCGCGATGAAGACGCCCGCGCCCTTGTAGGTGATGGTGCCCCAGCTCTCGCGGAGAATGAGCGTCTGGCCCGGCACATAGGAGAAGAGGCGCTCGGTCATGCCATCGCCCCCGGTATTGAAGTAGCTCTTGATGGTGAACTGCAGATTGGCCGCGTCGGGGAGCGAGGTGAAGGTGAAGGGATGCTTCTTGTCGCGCCAGCCCCCCTCGTCGAGGGAGAGTTCGGTCGCCTGGCCGGGCTCGAACGTGTAGCCGGCCGGCCGCTCCACGTCATATTGCCGGACATTGTGCGTAACTTTCTGGATTTTAAGGATTCTCACGGTCTCGTGCATCAGCGGCTCCTTGCTGGGTGTTGGACGCGGGAGCAGCAAGGAAAGTTCCCCGACCGCGGCAGCCGCCGTTAAGACTTTCCGCCGCAAAGCCCCGACATCGCAACGGTTTCCCGACAGAAACCGAGTGGTCCAAAGGCTACCGAGTATACTCCGAGGTGTTATATTTCCGAGCCGAAACGATCATTTGCGGACACTTGGATTTCAAGGCCGAATATCAGAAATTTCGGACTTGGCGCAGCAATCGAAAGAACGCATCTCCGGGGTGTTCAAACGAAAGGAACACCAAATGACCAAGCTCCTCCCCTCTCTCGCTCTGGTTCTTGTCGCCTCCGCTGGCCTGGCTCTCCCCGCCGTGGCCGAGTCGGATTCCTTCGACAGCTTCGACTCGTCCTATCAGCTGATCCGCCTGCGTGACGCCGGCGTGAACGCCGTCTCCGCTTCGGAGAACACCAGCGGCACCATGCAGGTGACGATCGCCCAGGCCGACGGCAGCCGCTCGACAGTGATCTACGACATCGACTCGCTGAAGCCGGTCCGCGCCGGCAGCTACGACTATGAAGCGACCGGCTCGGTTGCCCCGGTGGTGAAGCGCTCGGCGCCGGTGGTGTCGCTGGAGTCGCTGACCCACGATCCGGACATGGTAGCCAACTGAACGGAACTGGCACGAGATGCCGGGTGCGCCCGGCATCTCCTGTCCGGCTAGCGCCGGACCGACACTTCGAGCGGTTGCGGGGCGAGGCCCTGCGAGTGGTCGAAGCGCTGCCGCGAGGCCAGCACATGCTCCCAATGGCGCTGCGAGAACGCCTCCCACGCCTCGAACACACGCAACAGCTCGTTGCCCAACGCCGTCAACGCATAGTCGACGCGAGGCGGGATGGTGGCGAAGGACGTGCGCGAGACGAAGCCGTCGCGCTCCAGCGTGCGGAGCGTCATCGTCAGGGTCTTTTGCGATACGCCCGGGATGCCTCGTCGGAGTTCGGTGAAGCGCAGCGTCTGGCCGCGCAGCTGCAGGATGACCGACATGGTCCATTTCCCGCTCTTGATGGTCAAAGATTCTTCAATAGGAACAGCCGCTGAGGCCGGAGACGATGAAACAGGCAAGGCAGTACTCCGTGCATGACGCGCGGTCGCCCGGCGCCTTCACATCCGACCCATATGGTTCGGCCCCCGGAAATTTCCAGAGGCGATCATATGCATGCTTAGCAATTTGGCAGAAGCGATGCCGGAGCGCAGCTTACCGGCGGATGAAATTGAGGTAATGGCTGACGTGGCGTCCCTCGGCCCGCGCCTTTTCCTCGTAGCGGGTGGGCTCCCAGCCAGGGAAGGGATCGAACCAGCTGCCCGGCGCACCGGGGGCGAAGACAAAGTCGGGCGAACGCAGCACCTGGGCGAGCGTCCAGTTCGAATAATCTTCGATGTCGGATGCGAAGTGGAAGATTGAGCCGGGCGTCAGCACCCGCGCCAGCTCCCCCAGCGTTACCGGCGAGACGAAGCGCCGCTTGTGGTGCCGCGTCTTGGGCCAGGGATCGGGATAGAGCAGGAAAGCCTCGTCGAGCGAGGCGTCCGGGAGTTTCACCAGGAGCTTCAGCGCGTCGTCGGTGAAGAGCCGGACATTGCCCAGCTCGTCGGCATCGATCTTCTCGAGCAGCTTGGCGATGCCGCCCGAAAACACCTCGCAGCCGATGAAGCCGGTTTCGGGGTTCTCCCGAGCCTGCCGCGCCAGATGCTCGCCACCGCCATAGCCGATCTCGATGGCGATGCGACGGGGAGGTAGCTGGAACAGGGTGCGAGGGTCGAGACTGTCCTCCGGCACCTTGATCTCGAGCGCCGGCAGCAGGTCGCGGAACAGCTGATCCTGACCCTTGTGCAGCCGTTTCCCCGACCGGCGTCCGAAGAACGCGCGCTGCTCGCCGGCAACGTTGAGCGGATGGTGGGGTTTGTTCATGGGCCTAGTCCTGTTGCATGACCTCAAGGATCACGCCATCGGCAACGCGCCGCGGCCCCTCGTAGAGCCCGAACCGGACGTTGGGAAGTATCTGGCCGGCAAACAGGTGCGGTGAGAGCAGGCTCGCCCACACCTCGCAGCTGGCGCCAGGCTCCAGGGTTCCGTCCACCGCTTCAAGAAAGAAGCTGGTCCCATCACCTTCATCGGTGACACGAAAGATGGGGCGCCAAGACACGGCAGCGGGCGTCTGGCGCCTGCCGCCTTCCGATGTGGTCAATCGAAGCTGCGCCTTGAAGCGCAACGCTCAAGCCGCCTTTACCGCCGCCTTCAAGGCCGGGACGAGGTCGGTCTTTTCCCACGAGAAGCTGCCGTCGCGGCCGGGCTTGCGGCCGAAATGGCCATAGGCCGAGGTCTTGGCATAGATCGGCTTGTTGAGGCCCAGATGCTCTCGGATGCCACGCGGGGAAAGGTCGAACACATCGCCGAGCACGGTTTCGAGCTTGGCCTCCTCGACCTTGCCGGTGCCGTGCAGGTCGACATAGATCGAGAGCGGCTTGGCGACGCCGATGGCATAGCTCAGCTGGATGGTGGCGCGATCGGCAAGGCCGGCGGCGACGACGTTCTTGGCGAGGTAGCGGGCGGCGTAGGCGGCAGACCGATCGACCTTGGTCGGGTCCTTGCCCGAGAAGGCGCCGCCGCCATGCGGGGCCGCACCGCCATAGGTGTCGACGATGATCTTGCGGCCGGTGAGGCCGGCATCGCCGTCGGGACCGCCCACGACGAACTTGCCGGTCGGGTTGACGTGCCAGACAGTGTCCGCGCTCACCCAGCCTTCCGGCAGTGCCTCGAGCACGTAGGGCTCGATGATCTTCTTGACGTCCGACGAGGTCAGCGACTCGTCGAGATGCTGAGTGGAAACGACGATCTGGGTGACGCCGACCGGCATGCCGTTCTCGTAGCGCACCGTCACCTGGCTCTTGGCGTCCGGCCCAAGCTTGCCGGCCGGGCCGTGGTTGGCCTTGCGGGCGGTGGTGAGGGTCTCGAGGATCTTGTGGGCGTAGTAGATCGGAGCGGGGAGCAGCTCCGGGGTCTCGCGGCTGGCATAGCCGAACATGATGCCCTGATCGCCGGCACCGACGTCCTTGTTGCCCTTCTCGTCGACGCCGACCGCGATATCGGCCGACTGGCCGTGCAGCAGCACGTCGATCTTGGCCTTCTTCCAGTGGAAGCCCGACTGCTCGTAGCCGATGGCCTTGATGGCCTTGCGGGCGGCCGACTTGAACTTGGTCGGGTTGACCACCGGATGGCCGGCGGCGTCGATCAGCACCTTGCCGTCCTTGCCCTTCTTGAGCAGCGTCTCGGGAACGCGCACTTCGCCGGCAATGATGACGCGGTTGGTGGTGGCAAGCGTCTCGCAGGCGATGCGGACATTGGCCGGATCCATGCCTGTCTTTTTGGCTTCGCGGAACACCAGATCGACGATTTCGTCGGAGATGCGGTCGCAGACCTTGTCCGGATGACCCTCGGAAACCGACTCGGAGGTGAAGAGGTAGGAAGAGCGTGCCAAAGCGAAACCCCGCAAAAATGCCCCAAAACGCGCAAAAAACGCGAGTTGAGCGCGTTTCTGCCATCCACCGGTGATGTGGTCAAGCGGTATATAAAGAAAGCTTTATATCCGCGGCCGGCCTGGCGGGGATTTCTATACCCGTGTGGCCCGCTCGCGGCGAAAGCCCCACAGGCCGAGCAGTATGGCCAGAACCGAAACCGCCCAGAACGGCCAGTCGCCCAGCCGGGTGTAGAGCGTATCCCCGGGCAGCCGATGGTGCGGGACGACATCGACCACGGCGACCTGCTGCTCGGGCAGGCGGGCGACGATGCGGCCCAGGGGATCGGTGACGAAGGTGGTGCCGCTGTTGGAAGCGCGCAGCATGGGGAGCCCCGTCTCGACGCTGCGGAGGCGGGCATGGTGGGCATGTTGGGCCGGTCCAAGCGAGCCATCGAACCAGGCATCGTTGGTGATGTTGAGGATGAACTCGGCGCGGCTCACATCGCCGATATCGTTGGGGAACACGGCCTCGTAGCAGACCAGCGCCAGGATTGGCGGTGTGCCGGGCACCTCCTGCAGGCGACGGCCGTCGCCGGGGGCCCAGCCATTGGTGCCGGGGACGAACTGGCGGATACCGAAGAGCTTCCAGAAATCGGAGAAGGGCAGGTACTCGCCGAAGGGGACGAGATGGCTCTTGTCGTAGCTGCCGACGATCTCGCCATCGCTGTTGATGCTGAGGATGGCGTTGTAGCCCGGATTTTCGACGTCCCGCGCCAGTTCATCGGCAAGGGGAGCCCGGGGCGCGCCGGTGAGGAGGGTCGTGCCGGGGGGCAGCATGCGGGCGATGCGGGCCAGGGCGTCCGGATAATCCTGGATGAAGAAGGGGAAGACCGATTCGGGCCAGACGAGGTGGGTGATGTCCTCGAGCCCGCTGCCGCTCTCGGCAAGCGAGATCAGCCGATCCATCACCTCGGCAGGGGTGGAACCGCTCCAGTCGGCATGGTCGAGGATCTTGGGTTGCGCCAGCCGCACCTTCATGTCGGTACGTTGGCTGACCTCGGTATTGCCGAGCCGCCAGTTGCCGTAGCCCACCTGCGCGGCGACGAGGCCGACGGCGAGGAAGAACGGGACCAGCCGGCGCACGAGGCCGCGCTCGTCGGCCGGCCAGATCAGCGCAATGGTGGTCGAGGCCAGCGCGGCGAGGAAGGTGAGGCCATAGACGCCGACGACCGACGCCAACTGCATCATCTCGTCATTGGCGGTGAGCGCGTAGCCGAGGAGATCGAAGGGAAAGCCGGAAAAGAGGTGGCCACGGGCATATTCGGCCAGCGACAGCGCTCCGGCGAGCAGCACCACGCGCAGCGCCCCGCCGGACCAGAAGAGGTGCGCCAGCGCCGTTGCCAGGGCCCAGAAAAGGGCAAGGATGGCAGCGAGTCCGAGGATGCCGAAGGGCATGAGCACCAGGTAGAAGCCACCTTCCTGGAGGAAAGCGGCAGCCAGCCAGTGCAGCGCCGTGGCGAAGTAGCCGAGGCCGAAGGCGAAGCCGATGCGGAAGGCCGGACCCACGAATCTCCGCCAGCCCTTCCGCCGCTCGGCGCCATCGAGGCACCAGACGAGGATCGGCATGGCGAGGAACAACGCCGGTAGGAGGAAGACCGGTGGCGCACTCGTGGCAGCGATAGCGCCGGCCACAAAGAGCAGCAGCGCCCTGCGCCAGCCGTAAGTCATCATGGCGCTTTCGGCGAGCCAGGTCACGGCACTGTCCGGGGGGAATCAGAAGTCATCGCCTCACCGTCGCCGCGGCGGTGAGGCGG
>DATCRS010000214.1:0-3357 GCA_036568845.1 Devosia sp.
TAACGGGGCTTCGCCAGTGGCTGGAGGGATTCGATGCATTTTGCCGGCTATGTGATCTGCGCGACGCCGCGCTCGGGCAGCACGCTGCTCTGCGACCTGTTGACCGCCACCGGAGTGGCCGGACGGCCGAACTCATTCTACCGCCGCCAGTCGATCGCTAATTGGATCGAGCGGTTCGGTCTTTCGACAGCCGGCGGCACAGGAGGTCCGGACTTCGAGCGCGCCTATCTCGCCGCCACTATCGCGGAGGGGACGGGCGACACCGGCTGCTTCGGCACGCGGATGATGGCGGAGACGCGCGGCGAGCTGCTGGCCCGGCTGGACGGCCTCTATCCGGGCCTGCCGACGGACGTGGCTCGCTTCGAGGCCGCCTTCGGCCCCCTGCTCTATATCCACCTTTCCCGGCCGGACCGCCTCGCCCAGGCCATTTCGCGCGTCCGGGCCGAGCAGACCGGCCTCTGGCACATGAACGCCGACCGCAGCGAGCGCGAGCGCGTGAAGCAGCCGCAGCCGGCGGTCTATGATGCGGATCGGCTCGCTGCCGAGATCGACGCCATCGTCGCCGACGACACCGGCTGGAACGCGTGGTTCCGCCAGCAGGGCATCGAGCCGGTCCGCGTCACCTACGAAGAGCTCGCGGCCGATCCCCGCGCAGTGATCGCCCGCATCCTCCTGGCATTGGGCCGCGACCCCTCTGCCGCGGCAGGCATCACGCCTCGCACCGCAAAGATGGCCGATGCCGAAAGCGCCGCCTGGGCAGCGCGGTTTCTCGCCGAGTGGGGGCCGGTTCCAGCAGGTTGAACGGCGTCCTGTTGCGAAACATCCGCGCCGCAGCTGCAGCACGCTGCAAGGGGCGCAATGCAGCGCTGCTGTTACGCGAACATCTCCCGATCCTTTATCCGCCTTGGATCGGTGTAGTGCTTCGTGAACCAGGGATCGCCACCGTCCTTCGGCGGTAACTTGAGCTGCAGTGGCTCTCCCTTCTTCTTCGCTTCTTTCACCGCGATGCGGAAATGGTAGTGGTCGAAGATGCTGAGGGCCTGCACCATGTAGGAAACGGCGATGCGCCGATCGCGGGCCAAGATCAGGTTCTCGCCGTTCGTCTCGTCCGCCGCTTTGGAGAAATTGTAGGAGCCGAGGTAGACCCGGGCGCTGGGCTTGTCGAAGTCGATGACGACGAACTTGTGGTGCATGCGGTTCCCGCTGCCTCCCACCGGCTCCGCCCTGAACGGCGGGGGTGTTTTGCCTTTCAGCAGAGCGGTTGGGAAAGCCGTCGGTGGATTGCCATCCGGCCTCTGCACATCGAGCCCGCCAACCTTCTTGTCGGAGATGCCGTAGACGAAGCGGTCGTCCTTGTCTCGTATCCGCGCGACGGCGTCCCTTATCAGACCCGGCGTTTGATAGAGGAAGGCCAACGAGAAAAGCAGGCTCGACTTGGTGCTGTCGATATCGGCCGCGATCTTGACCAGCTGTGCGTTGGCGGGAGCGTGCGGCGAAAAGGTAACCTGCACGTCGACACCCGGGATCCCCAGATCCCTCCAGGATGCTGAACGACTGTTGGAGAAGCCGGTTTCGGTCCAGAAGTCCTCGAAGGCTTCTCTGAACACCTGCACCGCCGTGTCGCCGGTGAAGATCATTGCATTGTTCGACTGCACGTAGAAACCGCGCCAGCTGAAGTTGGTCGAGCCGCCGATGGCTTTCTTCACCCGGGTGCCGTCGACCACGATCATCTTGTTGTGCTGCAGCTTCCCCATATTCTGGCGTTTGACGTTCATCACCCCCGCCGAGGCCGCCAGGATTTCGGCAGCCTGTGTTTCGCCGGAATGCGGTTCTCCATGGTCGCCGTCGTCGTCGATGATGATCTTCAGGCGAGGCCCGAGCTGTCGCAGCCGTTCAACGAACTCCTTCTCGCTGAGGTCATAAGCGACGACATAAACACTGGCCGTGTCGTCCTCGATCGCCTCCTTGAGAGTCTCGAGGATCGCATCGCGTGCCTCGAATCCCATCCATTTCAGGGCCTCCTCGGCCTTCGGGTGCGATGGTGTGAAGACCAAACCGTCCTCGGAGCGTTCCGGCAGCAGCGTTTCTATCGGGCCGTCGTCCGCGTACCTGTCCACGAAGGCTTGCGACGAGATGAAGCCGCGGGTGTAGGCGATGTTCAAGTGTCCTGGGTAAGTCTCCCGCCGAAGCTCTATCCTCACCGTCTGCGGTTCGTCGTGGATGAGCGCGCGGTCGGCATCCATGAACACCGGTGTGACGATATAGGTGTATTCGCCGGAAAGTTCCGGGTTGAACGGGAAGTGGACCCAGCGAAAGGTTTGAAAAGGCGAGACCCGCGACGATAGCTTTCTCGCGTCCACCTCACCGGTCGGCCCCGGAAAGGCGATGCGGTTGTAAACCGCTTTCACTCGCGTGCTTTCGGGTTCCTTGTATTCGATAGTGAACCCAACGAAATCATCGGGTGGCCGACCACCCAGCCAATCCATCGCGAGCAGCGCCATGCCGTCGCCGCGATGCACTTTCAACGAGAATTTCGCCTTGTTGTTCTTCCCGACGACCTGGAATTCGCCTGCCATGGTCCACCCTCAATGATCAGGGACGCGCGAGCCGGTCTCATTCGCACTGCAGCTGGAGCTATCTTCTCCCCCAGAGATGAGAAGTATATTGATTTGCTGCAGAGACCGACGATAACAACTGAATATGAAGAGATACTGACAAAATTGATGGGCGCGCAACCCACGGTAGACTGTTTTACGCTGATTGCTTGCCTGCTTGCGAACGTCCACTTTAAAGCAGCATAGCGGGACTGCACTAAGCCTTCCCGCGATGGTGGGCATCGCCTCACCCTCCCTTGTTTCCTCCGACGACGCCGGGACTTCGCCGTGACCGAGCCGGCAGCGGCGGCAGAAGTTCCGTCCGCCTACAGGCGCAATTTCCGCGCGAACTAACCCGTGTTCCCCGGCGGTTTCGGCGGTAGGGCCGGGGCGAATTTGCGGGCGGGCGTGACTTTGGGTAGCGGCGGTACCTTTGGTGCTGCAGGGGGCTCGACCGGGGACGTCAATTCTGCAAGCGCGTCGTCAGCCGGCTTTGCCGCCGCGGCTGGTGCGGCAGGCTCGGGCTCGGCTGCGGGTGACGCCGGCGCGGCGATGACAGGCGCGGGGCTGGACGGCGGTTCGACGGGCTGCTCCGCGGCGGAGGCCTGCATCCGGGCGATCTCCTCCGCGAGATCGGAAGACTTCGCCGGCCGCTCCACCACCGTCGAGTCGAGCGTGACGGGAGCACGGGGCGGTGGCGGCGAGAGGGGTGCAAAGGGCCGAGATGCGGGTTTGCGGTCCTCCGGAACGAGCAGCATCGGCT
>DATCRS010000215.1:0-5331 GCA_036568845.1 Devosia sp.
ATCGAGTACTCCAGAGCACCGGCGTCTTCGAGGACCTTGACGAACTGCGCCACGGTCGAGCGCTTCTGACCGACGGCGACGTAGATGCAGTAGAGCTTCTCCTGCTCCGAAGCACCGGCGGCATGGGCCGGTTTCTGGTTCAGGAAGGTGTCGAGGATCACGGCGGTCTTGCCGGTCTGGCGGTCGCCGATGATGAGCTCGCGCTGGCCGCGGCCGATCGGGATCAGCGCGTCGATGGCCTTGATGCCGGTCGACATCGGCTCGTGCACCGACTTGCGCGGCAGGATGCCCGGGGCCTTGACGTCGACACGGCGGCGTTCCTTGGCCTTGAGCGGGCCCTTGCCGTCGATCGGGTTGCCGAGCGCATCGACGACGCGGCCGAGCAGTTCCTTGCCGACCGGAGTGTCCACAATGGCGCCGGTCCGCTTGACGGTGTCGCCTTCCTTGATCGAGCGGTCGGAACCGAAGATCACGACGCCGACATTGTCGGTTTCGAGGTTGAGCGCCATGCCCTTGATGCCGCCCGGGAACTCGACGAGCTCACCGGCCTGCACGTTGTCGAGGCCGTAGACACGGGCAATGCCGTCGCCGACGGAGAGCACCTGGCCGACTTCGGAGACTTCGGCTTCCTGACCGAAATTCTTGATCTGGTCCTTGAGGATCGCAGAGATTTCCGCGGCTTTGATGTCCATTATCCGACCTCTTTCATGGCGATCTTCATCGCAGTCAATTTGGTTTTGAGGGAGCTATCGATCATCTGGCTGCCGACCTTCACCTGGAGGCCGCCGATCAGCGAAGGATCGACATGTTGATTGAGCGTCACGGTCTTGCCGATCTTCGCCTTGAGCGTATTCGCGAGGGTCTCGAGCTGAGCGACGCTGAGCGGGGCGGCGGAGGTCACGTCGGCGGAGACTTCGCCGCGGGCCTTGGCTGCGAGCTCCCGGAAGGCCTTGATGATCGCGGTGAGCGCGAAGAGCCGGCCATTGGCGGCAACGACGCGCACGAAGTTGGCGACAGTCGGGTCGACCTTGGCGCGACCCAGGATGGCATCGACCGCAGCGGCCTTGGCCTCGGCGCCGATCACCGGCGAGCGGAGGAAGCGCGCAAAGTCGGCGCTCGTGGTCGCGAGGTTGGAGATGGAGATGAGGCCCTGCTCTACGGCATCAAGGCTCTTGTCGCCCTGGGCGATATCGAAGAGCGCCTGCGCGTAAGGCCGCGCGATCTGGGTAAGCACCGAATCCTGCGCTGCCAATGCCCCGTCACCTCGTGATACGCAACCTCAGAGCGCGCTGAAGGCCAGCGTCGGGCGGTTGCTTTGTCCTGGGATTCTTCGAGGAAAACCCGCCGGCCCCCTCGAAATCGCGCCCCCTCTAACACGATGACAGAACCGCGCGCAAGGCTCGCCAGCACCACTTTCCGGGGAGTTTTGTCGCAGGTTGGGGGACAGGCGGGCGGGTCGGCATATCGCTTCAGTCGACGACAGTGACCCCCGATTATCGCAAGCCTGCGATAATCGTTGCGATATCGACAAGCATCTGCGATCCTGGCCGTCTACATCGGCAAGCGAGAAACGACCAGCTATCGCAGGCACTGAGGATATGGGCCATGGATGAACCGCAGTTTATCAAGACTCCAAATGGTGATGACCTCGTTGTCCTAACTCGGGCCGACTACGAGGAACTCGTTCGCATCGCCGAGGAAGCGGCAGAGGATGCAGCGGATGTTGCCGCCTACGATGCAGCAAAGGCCGCGACGGCGAATTCGGCTCCAATCCCCGTTGAAATCTCTCGACTGGTCCAGAAAGGCGACAGCATCCTGAAGGCCATTCGCACGTGGAGGGACATCGGCCAGGTGAAGCTGGCTTACGACATCGGGACGTCTCAGGGATTTATTTCGGATTTGGAAAGCCGTCGGCGCAAACTGACGCCGGAGGTCGCCGAGAAACTGGCCGCCGCACTGAACGTCCCCGTCGACTGGCTGATTTAGCTAGAAAAAGCTCTGCGGATCGATGTCGACCTGGACTTTCAGGTTGCCGGTCGGCTTGGGGCCGTTGGTGAGCCAGAAGCGGACATAGCCCGAAAGGTCGAAATCCTTGCCGCTCTGGGCGAGAAGCCGCACGCGATGGCGGCCGCGGATCATGGAGATCGGCGCATCCGCAGGGCCGAAGAGCCTGAGCCCGTCGGCCATCGGCGCCGCCGAGAGGATCTGTTTGGCGAAGGCCGCGGTCTGGTCGTGGTCGTTGCCCGAGACGATGAGCGCGGCGAGGCGGCCGAACGGCGGCAGTTGGCCGGCCTCGCGGCTCGCCAGCTCGTAGGAATAGAACGCCTCGCGATCGCCCTTGACCATGGCCTGCATCACCGGGTGGGTCGGGTGATAGGTCTGGAGGAAGGCGCGGCCGGCGCGTGAGGCACGGCCGGCGCGGCCGGTGACCTGGGTGAGGATCTGGAAAGTGCGCTCGGCGGCACGCGGATCGCCATGGTTCAGGCCCAGGTCGGCATCGAGCACCCCCACCAGCGTCAGCTTTTCGAAATGGTGCCCCTTGGCGACCAGCTGGGTGCCGATGATGAGGTCGTATTCGCCGCGCTCGATCTCGGCGAAGCGGTCGCGGATCTGCGCGTTCGAGCCCATGTCGGAAGAAAGGATCACGGTGCGGGCGCCGGGAAAGCGGGCCTCCGCCTCCTCCGCCACGCGCTCGATGCCGGGACCGATGGGAACCAGCGACTCCACCGCGCCGCACGCGCCGCACGATTGCGGCACCCGCTGCTCGTGTCCGCAATGGTGGCACATGAGGACGCCGCGGAAGCGGTGCTCGACCAGCCAGGCCGAGCAATCCGGACACTGATACTGGTGGCCGCAGGACTTACAAAGAGTCAGCGGGGCGTAGCCGCGGCGGTTGAGGAAGAGCAGCGCCTGCTCGCCGCGATCGAGCGTGGCAAAGACCTCGCGGGCGAGGCGCGGCGCGATCCACTGGTTCTTCTCGGGCGGCTCCTCGCGCATGTCGATCGCAGTGATGTCGGGTAGCGCCGCCTCGGCGAAGCGCGACTGCAGCAGCACATGCAGGTAGCGGCCGTGGTTGGCATTGTTCCGCGATTCGACCGAGGGCGTGGCGGAGGAAAGGATTACGCGGGCATCGGCGAACTTGGCGCGCACCACCGCCATGTCGCGGGCGTGGTAATTGACCCCGTCGGACTGCTTGAAAGCGCCGTCATGCTCTTCGTCGAGGACGATGAGCCCGAGCTCACGGAACGGCAGGAACAGGGCCGAACGGGCGCCGACGACAGCGCGCACCTGACCCGAGAACACGCCGCGCCAACAACGGGCGCGCTGGCTCGGCGTCATGTCCGAATGCCACTCGGCCGGCCGGGTGCCGAAGCGGCGGGTGAAGCGCTCGAGGAAGGTGTGGGTGAGCGCGATCTCGGGGAGGAGGATCAGCGCCTGCCGGCCGGCGCGCAGCGTATCCGCGACTGCCTCGAAGAACACCTCGGTCTTGCCGCCACCGGTGACACCATCGAGCAGCGCCACGCCGAAGGTTTCCGCGGGCAGCGATTGAATTTGCCGAAGTGCCTGTGCTTGCTCGGCGCTGAGGGTGGGCACGTTTGCTTCGGGATCGGGCGGTTCGGCGATGGCGGGTGGCGGAATCTCCAGCCGCTCCAGCGCCCCTGCCCGCTCAAGTCCCTCGACCACCGAAGCCGAAACCCCGCTCGCGCCGACAATGGCCGACTTGGCCCAGGCCATGCCGTCCTCGACCACGTCGAGGACGCGGAGCCGCGCCGGGGTCATGCGCTCGGGCTCGTAGCCGGTCTTGCGATAGGCCGTGACCGGCCGCTCCGGCTCCAGCGCCTCGGTGGACCGCAGCACCGAACGGAGCACGAGGCCCGGGGCAGCAAGCGTGTAGCGGCTCACCCAGTCGACGGTCTTGAGCAGCTCGTCGGAGAGCGCCGGTGTATCGTAGACGTGGAGAATGTCCTTGAGCCGATTGTGGGCGAAATTGTCCTTGGGCTCGCCCCAGACCACCCCCAGCGTCGGCCGCCCGACCAGCGGCACCGCGACGATCGACCCGCGTTCGACCCGCATCCCGGCCGGGACCCTGTAGGAATAGGGACCCTCGACCGAGACGCTGACCATCACCGCAACGATGTCGGGAAGCGCGCTCATCTGTGCCTGCTTTGTTCACGATGAACATAAGGAGGGCAAGGTGATTCTGCGAATGGGGGGCGGTGGTGCCACGCCTCGTCCTTCGACAAGCTCAGGATGAGGCTACTGAGGCTTCAGCGAGGACCTCATGGTGAGCGCGTCGAACCACGAGGTCCGGGCACCGCTCGCGCCAGCCGCTAGATCATCTCCAGCGACGACTTCCGGCGCGGTGGGGGAAAGGTTGCGTCCAGCGCCTGCATATCCTCGGCCGTGAGGACGATGTCGGCGGCCTCGGCGTTTTCGCGGACGTGTTCGACCGTGCCGGCCTTGGGGATGGCGATCATGTTGGGGCGGGAAAGAACGAAGGCGAGGGCGATCTGGGCCGGCGTCTTGCCGTGGGCTTCGGCGATGCGGCCGAGCGACCGATTGTCTGCGAGACGGCCCTGCTCGATAGGCGAATAGGCCATGATCGGAATGCCGCGCTGCTCTTGCCAGGGGAGGAGGTCATATTCGATGCCGCGGCGGCTCAGGTTGTAGAGCACCTGGTTGGTGGCCACCGCCGTGCCGCCCAGGTCGATGACTTCCTTCATGTCGTCGACATCGAAGTTGGAGACGCCCCAGTGCCGGATCTTGCCTGCCTTCTGCAGCGTCTCGAAGCCGGACATGGTGTCGTCGAGCCCGTAGCCGCCGCGCCAGTGGAGCAGATAGAGGTCGATGGTCTCGATGCCGAGCCGCCTGAGGCTGCGTTCGCAGGCGCGTACCGTCTGCTCGTGGCTGGCATGGCTCGGCAGCACTTTGGAGACAATGAACACCTCATCGCGGCGGCCGCGGATCGCCTCGCCGGTGATCTCTTCGGCCACGCCGTCCGCATACATCTCGGCCGTGTCGATGAGCGTCATTCCGAGATCGATGCCGGCCTGCAGGGCGCGGACTTCGTCGGGACGCTGCCGCGCATAGTCGCCCATCTTCCATGTCCCCTGCCCCAGCGCCGGAACCGTTTCGCCCGAGGGCAGCGTGATCTGAGCTATCGGCATGGCTTTTCCTTTCAACGAGACGCTAACGAGCCTAGGCGTAAGGTCGGCACCATGACCTCCACCGCCTTCAAAGTCGATTCGACCATCGAACGGCATCTCGCCGGCTGGCTGCGCGACCTCGGCTCGGTCCGGCGGCTCGCGCCCAAGACGCTCGAAGCCTACC
>DATCRS010000216.1:0-2095 GCA_036568845.1 Devosia sp.
TCGCCGATGTCCGCTCGACCTTCGCCGACCGCGACGCCGGCGGCCGCGGCAAGCAGACCTTCGACCTGCGCGTGATGATCCACGCCGTGACAGCGATTGAATCCGCCATGCTCGATCTGCTCGGCCAGCATCTCAATCTGCCTGTCGCAGCCCTGCTCGGCGAAGGCCAGCAGCGCAAGAGCGTCGAGACGCTCGGCTATCTCTTCTTCGTCGGTGACGTCAGCAAGAGCAAGCTCGACTACGTCAAGGGCGAGACCGGCAAGGCGGAATGGTTCAACCTCCGCCATCAGGAAGCAATGACGCCAGAGACCGTGGTGCGGCTGGCGGAAGCCACGCAGGATCATTACGGCTTTGCCGATTTCAAGCTCAAGGGCGGCGTGCTCCGCGGCGAGCAGGAGATCGAGGCCGTCACCGCCATCGCCAAGCGCTTCCCCAACGCCCGCGTCACGCTCGACCCGAACGGCGCCTGGTCGCTCCATGAGGCCATCAGCCTCTGCAAGAACATGCACGGCATCCTCGCCTATGCCGAGGACCCCTGCGGTGCCGAGGCCGGCTTCTCCGGCCGCGAGATCATGGCCGAGTTCCGCCGCGCAACCGGCCTGCCGACCGCGACCAACATGATCGCCACCGATTGGCGGCAGCTCTCCCATGCATTGCGCCTTGGTGCGGTGGACATTCCGCTGGCCGACCCCCATTTTTGGACCATGCAAGGCTCCGTGCGCGTCGCCCAGACCTGCCGTGACAACGGCCTGACATGGGGCTCGCACTCCAACAACCACTTTGACATCTCGCTCGCCATGTTCACCCATGTCGGCGCCGCCGCCCCCGGCAAGGTCACCGCGATCGATACCCACTGGATCTGGCAGGATGGCGAGGCGCTGACCAAGGAGCCGCTGCTAATCCGCGGCGGCAAGATCGCGGTCCCGGACCGGCCGGGCCTCGGCATCGAGATCGACCGCACGGCCGTCGAGGCCGCGCATGAGCTCTACAAGAAGCATGGACTCGGTGCCCGTGATGACGCTATTGCCATGCAGGATTTGATCCCAGGCTGGACCTTTGACGACAAGCGTCCCTGCCTCGTGCGTTAAAAACGTATCCCTGGAGGAAGAAGATGACTGCGATCCTGAAAAACTTCATCGGCGGCGAGTGGGTCGATGGCTCCGGCATCACCAAGAACATCAATCCCTCCAACACCAACGATGTCGTCGGCGAATATGCCAAGGCCGACAAGGCACAGACCGAGAAGGCAATCGCAGCCGCCAAGGCGGCCTTCCCTGCCTGGGCGCAGTCGACGCCGCAGGTGCGCTACGACGCGCTGAACAAGATTTCCACCGAGATCCTCGCCCGCAAGGAAGAGCTTGGCCGCCTGCTCGCCCGCGAGGAAGGCAAGACTCTGCCCGAGGGCATCGGCGAGGTCGCCCGCGCCGGCCAGATCTTTGCGTTCTTCGCCGGTGAAGCCCTGCGCCTGATCGGCGAGAAGGGCGCCTCGGTACGTCCCGGTCTCGATGTCGAGCTCACCCGTGAGCCGGTCGGCGTCATCGGCATGATCACGCCCTGGAATTTCCCGATCGCCATTCCCGCCTGGAAAATCGCGCCGGCGCTCTGCTACGGCAACACCGTGGTGTTCAAGCCGGCCGAGCTGGTGCCCGGCTCCGGCCACGCGCTTGCCGAAATCATCACCCGCTCCGGCATTCCCGCTGGCGTGTTCAACCTTGTGGTCGGCTCCGGCTCGGTGGTCGGCCAGACCCTGCTCGATCATCCTGATGTCGCAGCGATCTCCTTCACCGGTTCGGTGCAGACCGGCCGGAAGATCGCGCAGGCCTGCGTGCTGTCGAACCCGATGAAGAAGTTCCAGCTCGAGATGGGCGGCAAGAATCCGCTGGTCGTGCTCGACGACGCCGATCTCAAGACCGCCGTCGAGGTCGCCGTCAACGGCGCTTATTTCTCCACCGGCCAGCGCTGCACCGCCTCGTCCCGCCTGATCGTGACCGAGGGCATTCACGACCGCTTCGTCGCGGCAATGACCGAGAAGCTGAAGACGCTGAAGGTCGACAACGCGCTTAAGCAGGGCACCGACATCGGCCCGGTGGTGGAC
>DATCRS010000217.1:0-5319 GCA_036568845.1 Devosia sp.
GTGGATGGGGACGGTCACGGACACGTCCATCATCGGGCACCTGCGCGAGCTCGGCGGCGACTTTGTCGGCATCCCGTTCGGCACGGGGCGTCCGATGCCCGGCGCGCCGAACGAATGGGCGAGCCTCATGACCGAGCCGCAGGCGCACCCGATCCACGGCCCCTCGGGCGACGCAGACTGGACCATTGTCGAAGCCGGCCCATCGAGCATCACCCTAAGCCTCGACTACCCTGAAACCAGCCCCGTGCTTCGGCTGGAGCGCACCGTCGCGGGGCGCGAAGGCGAGCCGGCCATTGACTTTACCCTCACCATCTTCGCCCGCCGCCCTGCCAATATCTCCCTCGGTCTCCACCCCAACTTCCGCCTCCCGGAGAAGCCGGGCCGCCTGGCGCTCGAGGCCGAGTTCGCCTTCGGTCTCCGCCATCCCGGGCAGGTTGGCCAAGGCGAACGGCAGGAGTTCGCCTCACTGGCCTCCATCCCGCAGACCGGCGAGACCTCCATCGACATGAGCCACGTGCCGCTCTCGCCGTGCATGGACCGCAACGTTCAGCTCTGCGGCATGAAAACGCCGCTTGTCGGCCGGTATCTCGATGAAGGCGCCGGCTTCGAGCTCGACTGGGACCGGAGCCAACTGCCCTCGCTGATGATCTGGCACACCGATGGCGGCATTGGCGGCGAGCCGTGGCGCCACCAGTTCCGAGGCCTCGGGCTCGAGCCGCTCGCCTCGGCATTCGACCTCAACACCGCGCAGTCGGCCAAATCCAACCCGATCAACCGGCGCGGCATCGCGACGACGGTTCACATCGACCCAATGTCGCCGACCGTCGTCCGCCACTCGGTGCGGGCATTCAGCTCGTAAAGGAACGGGGTACGGGGATCGGAGTTGAGCCTGTAGCGCTGGGCCCGGGAACGGGATAGCGTCGCCACGCCAAGAACAAGGAGCGCCCGAATGCGCCTGATCCCTGCCCTTCTCCTCGCCACCGCCCTCGCCTCGCCTGCGATGGCCCAGGACGCGCCCGCTGCACCGGCTGAACCGGCCCCCGCGGCTCCGGCCGAGCCGGCCCCGGCTCCTGCGGCGCCGGCCGCACCCGCGCCGGTGGAGCTGCCCACCGCCGCCGATATCGGCCCCAACGCAGACCGCGACTTCTGGTGCGCCGTGGCCTTCAGCTTGTCCGCCCGCTCCGCCGACATGAGCGGCGATGGCGTCCGCGCCGCGCAGGAGGCGCAGAACAGCCAGTACGTCTTTGCCGCCGTAGTTCAGGTCATGCAGGCCGGGAACTACCAGGAAGCGCAGTTCAACGGACTTACCGAGCAATACACCGCGAAGGTGCTCGATCCCTTCGGTGCGCCCGAGGATCGCTATACCCGCGAGCAGTGCGACACCGCCGCCACCGAGGCCCGCACTGCCATCGAGGCCGCCCAGGCGGCCCCCACTCCGGATGCCCCTGCCGCCGATGCTCCGGCGGCCGATGCGCCCGGCACCACCGAAACTCCGGCGAAGAGCCAGTAGCCAACAGGCAGCAGGTAGTAGGAAACAATGAAGGGCGAGCCCGAGAAACCGGCTCGCCCTAGACTATTGCCTACTGCCTGCCTGATTCTCAGCTGGCGAGCAGCGGCATCGGATCCACCGGGGTGGCGCCCTTGCGGAGCTCGAAGTGGAGTTGCGGACGGGAGACGCCGCCAGTCATGCCGGCCGAACCGATGTTGTCGCCGCGGTTCACCACGTCGCCCTTGGCAACGCTGATGTCCTTGAGATGGGCATAGGCCGAGACGTAACCGTTGGGATGGCGGATGAGGACGAGGTTGCCGTAGCCCTCGACGCCCGAGCCGGTATAGATCACCTGGCCGTTCTCGGCGGCGCGGATCGCCGCGCCTTCCGGCGCCTCGATATTGATGCCGGTGCCCTTGGAGTTGCCGAAATCGGTGATGACGCGGCCGCTCACCGGCCAGCGGAACTTGTCGGCACCCGAAAGCTTGGGTTCGGCCTTGGGCTGTACCAGCGGCTTGTTGACCGGCGTGTCGCTCTCGAGCAGCGCCGGGCTGGCGATCGGCGTGGCCTCGTTGGGCTTCACCTCGGCGACGACGGTCGGCGCCTGGGTGCTGGCCTCCGCCGGCCTAGTGGCAGGAGCGGGAGTGAGGCTGCCTTTGGCACTGCTGCCCTTCATGCCCGGGATGACGATCTTCTGGCCGACATAGATCTTGTCGGGCGACGACAGCCCGTTGGCCGAGACAATGGCCTGGGCGGTGACGTTGTAGAGCCGCGCGATGGTGTAGAGCGACTCGCCCGAAGCGATCACGTGCACATAGGCATCGGCCGGGACGGAAACGAGCGCCGGAGACGGGGTCGGCTGCAGAGCCGGAGTGCTCGCCAGCACGGTCTTGGGCGCGGGAGCGACCGGAGCGAGTTGGGGTTGAGCGGACATTTGGGCGTTCCCACTGGTTGAAGGCGTAAGCGCAGGCAGATCTTGTGACGATACTGAGCCCATCGGCCCCGCCCCCGGATTGGGGAGCGCGCCGGTCACGTAGCCGTTGCCGGAGCTGCTGCCGCCAATATCGGCTGGTGGGATGAAAGGACCGGATGCGACGCGCGTGGACGTTGGTCCCAGCGACTTCGGCATGGGCTGCAGGGTGTTACTCGTCGGCTGCTGGCTTGTTGCACCGGTAACCGTCCGGTCACCAAACGCGCGGCTCCCCAAAGCCGTACACCCCGAGATCGCAGCCGCGCCGGCCATCAGCCCGACAATCGCCGCAACCCTAAGTGCCTTACCCGTCACGCGATTACGCATCAGTCCACTCGTACGCAGGTACTCAATGGAGATGACTATGCGCGGTTAAGGTAAAAACTGACTTAAATGCGCTGCGATTTGCGCAAGTCGTTCTGGGGTGGATTCAGGAAGCAATAAGGTTACCAGTGGGGCGGCCGCCTAGAGCCTCAACACCCCATCCAGCCGCTCGGCCAGTTCCACGTCGCTGGCCTGCAGTCCCACCGGTGTCACGGTGATCGCATCGCCGTGCATCAGGAGCTTGAAATCGCGGTCGTCGTCGAGCGGCGTCGGCGTCTCGGGGATGGCAATGAAGAACTTTCCGCCGCCATTGTCGCTCGGATAGTAACGCATCGGCGAGCGCGAGAAGCGCTGGTAGGGCACCACCCTGATGCCGGACACGTCCTCCGGCGCGCAGAACGGGAAGTTGACGTTGAAGTAGCTCTGGCCGTCCGGCTCGGAGGCGAGGATCGCCCGGACCACCCTGGCCCCCATCTGCCGCGCCACGTCCCACACCAGCGGGCCGCCGGCTTCGTAATCGACCGATTGGCTCATCGCGATGCCAACGGCGCCCTGCAACGTGCCCTCGCGCGCGCCCGCCGCGGTGCCCGAGCAGTTGATGATGTCGCCCAGGTTCTGGCCATTGTTGACGCCCGAGAGCACCAGGTCCGGCAGCCGGTCCTTGCAGAGATGCGTCATGCCGGCGACCACGCAGTCGGCCGGCGAGCCGCCGACCACCGCAAAGGTCTGCCGCCCGCGCTGCTCCAGCGACAGCTCGCGGCCGAAGGTGAAGCGGTGTGCGGCACCCGACTGGTTTCCGTCCGGCGCCACCACCCAGATATCGTCCGACAGCTCCCGCGCGATCTCCTCCATCACCGCGATACCCGGCGCATCGGCGCCGTCATCATTGGTGATGAGGATGCGCATTACGACCGTGCACCGATGCTGGTGAGGCCCTTCATATAGGGCTGCAGCACGGCCGGGATCGCCACCGAGCCGTCCTCCTGCTGGTAGTTCTCCATCACCGCGATCAGCGCCCGGCCGACCGCCACGCCCGAACCGTTGAGCGTATGCACGTGCCGGATCTTGCCCTCTCCATCGCGATAGCGCGCGTCCATGCGCCTGGCCTGGAAGTCGCCGCAGACCGAGACCGACGAGATCTCGCGATAGGTGTCCTGCCCCGGCAGCCAGGCCTCGAGGTCATAGGTCTTCTGCGACCCAAAGCCCATGTCGCCGGTGCAGAGCGTCATCACCCGATAGTGGATGCCAAGCTGCTTCAGCACATCCTCGGCGTCCGACAGCATCTTTTCATGCTCGTCGCCCGACGCTTCCGGCGTGGTGATCGCCACCATCTCGACCTTGTTGAACTGATGCTGCCGCAGCATGCCGCGCGTATCGCGCCCGGCTGAGCCAGCCTCCGAGCGGAAACACGGGGTGAGCGCGGTGAGCCGCATCGGGAGTTGATCCTCGGCAAGAATCGCCTCGCGCACCATGTTGGTCAGCGGCACCTCGGCGGTGGGGATCAGCCACAGCTGGTCCTGCTCGCCGCGATCATAGGCTTCGATGTTCTTGATCGCCGCGAACTGGTCCTCGCGGAACTTCGGCAGCTGGCCCGTGCCATACATGGCCTCGTCCCGCACCAGCAACGGCGGCTGCACTTCCGTATAGCCGTGCTCGTCCACATGCAGGTCGAGCATGAACTGGCCGATGGCGCGTTCGAGCCGTGCGAGATGCGACTTCAGCACCACGAAGCGGCTGCCCGAGAGTTTTGCGGCCACCTCGAAGTCCATCTGGCCCATGGCCTCGCCGGTCTCGAAGTGCTCCTTGGGCTTGAACGCGAAGCTCGGCTTGGGCGGCCGCACCTTGGCTGCCGTCTCGGCCGAACCGTTGCGGCCGAAATACTCGACATTGTCGTGCTCGTCGGCCCCGGTGGGCACTTCGTCGAGCGGCAGGTTGGGGATTTCGAGCAGACGCGTGCGCAGCTCGGCGTCGATCGCCTTCTCCTCGGCCTCGCCCTTCTGGATCGCCTCCTTGAGGCCGGCGACCTCGGCCAGCAGCGCCTGGGCCCGGGCTTCGTCCTTTTGCGCCTTGGCCTGGCCGATCTGCTTGGAGGCAGCGTTGCGCTTCTCCTGCATCTCATTGAGCGCGGTGATCACGGCGCGGCGGCGTTCGTCGATGGCGATGAGATCAGCGGCGCGGACGGCGACGCCCTTGCGGCGCGCCAGTGCGGCATCGAACGCCTCGGCGTTGGCTCGAATCCACTTGATGTCGAACATGGGGAGAATCCCGGCTTTAAGCGCCGGTCTTCTCAGCCGGCTTTTCGGTCGTATCGGCTACGTCTGGTTCCTCGGCGGCGAGGGCCTTGGCACGAGATCGCTCGACCAGCTTCACCGACAGGATGGAGAGTTCGTAGAGGAGGTACATCGGCAGGGCAAGGCCGATCTGGCTGATGGGGTCCGGCGGGCTGAGCAGCGCAGCCACGGCCAGGATGCCGACGATCGCGTATTTCCGGCCCTTGCCCAGCTGCTTGGAATTGACGATCTCGATCCGCGCCAGA
>DATCRS010000218.1:0-10268 GCA_036568845.1 Devosia sp.
CCGCGACGTCGAAGCCCGCCTCAATGAGTTCGCCCATACCCTCGGGGGCCCATCGATCATCGTTGCCCATGGCGGCATCGCCCGCACCCTCCGCGTCCTCATCGAGGGGTGCCCGATCGCCGACGCCATCAACTGGGCCCCACCGCAGGACGTCGTCCTCCACTTCCTCCCCGGCATGATGGAAGTCGTCGGCGGCTGAGGTTGAATCGGCGCCCTACCAGGCCTATGCTGTTGGCATATGCCTGACAGGAGGCGCCGATGAACAAGCATGTCCCATCCAGCGAGCCCCGCACCGTTAGCCTCTTCCGCAACGGCCGTAACCAGGCCGTGCGCATCCCTGTCGAGTTTGAATTGCCGGGTGACGAGGCGACGATCCGCAAGGAGGGTGATCGGCTGATCATCGAGGCGAAAGCCGACGCCAAACCGAAGACTTGGGACGAACTTTTGGCGGACATGGAGACATGGGAGCCGCTCGGCCCCGAGGATGAGCTTCCCGACATCGATGAAGGGCTGCTGCCACTGCGCGACATCGACCTGTGAAAGGTCTGGAGGCAATGCTGGACACCAACATGGTGTCAGAGGTCATGCGGCGCCCCGATGGCCGCGCAGGGCTGCGCTTCAAGGCGAGCAGGGATAAGCTGGCAGTCAGTGTCCTGGTCGCCGCCGAACTGCGTTTTGGCGCTCTTAAGAGGCAATCAGAGCAGTTGGCGCGACGCGTAGATTCGATACTCGGTGTGCTGCCGGTTCTGCCACTAAATCATCCCGCTGACCGCTATTATGCGCACGTTCGCAACCATCTCGAGGCCATCGGCAGGCCCATCAGCGGCAACGACCTCCTCATCGCCGCTCATGCCCTGGCGCTCGATCTCACCCTCGTCACTGCCAACATCCGAGAGTTCTCGCGCGTGCCCAATCTCCGCGTCGAGAACTGGCTCGATTGACCCCCAGCCGCCGCGCCCCTAGAAAGCCCGCAACCAACGGGGACCCCCAGCCGTCCGGCGCGAGGACAAATAAGTGAGCTTCAATACCTTCGGCCACCTCTTCCGCTTCACCACCTGGGGTGAAAGCCACGGCCCCGCTCTCGGCGTCGTCGTGGACGGCTGCCCGCCCGGCATCCCGATCTCGGCCGACGTGATCCAGCGCGATCTCGATCGGCGCAAGCCCGGCCAGTCCCGCTTCACCACCCAGCGGCGCGAGGACGATCAGGTCAAGATTCTCTCCGGCACCTTCGAGGACGAGCGCGACGGCCTGCTCAAGACCACCGGCACCCCGATCTCGCTCATGATCGAGAACACCGATCAGCGCTCCAAGGACTACTCCGAGATCAAGGACAAGTATCGGCCCGGCCACGCCGATTTCACCTACCACCAGAAATACGGCATCCGCGACTACAAGGGCTCTGGCCGCGCCTCGGCTCGCGAAACGGCCGCCCGCGTCGCCGCCGGCGCCGTCGCCCGCCTCGTCATCCCGCAGGTGAGGGTCCGCGCCAGTCTCGTCCAGATCGGCCCGCACAAGATCGACTACGCCAATTTCGACTGGGACCAGGTGGACCAGAACCCCTTCTTCTGCGCCGACGCCAAAGCTGCGCAGATGTGGGAAGGCTATCTTGACGGCATCCGCAAGGACGGCAACTCCGTCGGCGCCATCATCGAGGTCGTCGCCGAAGGCGTGCCCCCCGGATGGGGCGCCCCCATCTACGGCAAGCTCTCCGCCGACCTCGCCTCGGCGATGATGTCCATCAACGCCGTCAAGGGCGTCGAGATCGGCGAGGGCATGGGCTCCGCCGCCCTCACCGGCACCGAGAATGCCGACGAGATGCGCGCCGGCAATGCCGGCCCCACCTTCAAGTCCAACCATGCCGGGGGCATTTTGGGCGGCATCTCCAATGGCGATCCCATCGTCGTCCGTTTCGCCGTCAAGCCAACCTCGTCGATCATCACCCCGCGTGAGACCGTCACCACCGCTAACGAGAACACCGAGGTCGTCACCAAAGGCCGGCACGACCCCTGCGTCGGCATCCGCGCCGTCCCCATTGGCGAAGCCATGATGGCCATCACCCTCGCCGATCATTTTCTCCGCCACCGCGGCCAGACCGGTCGCGACGGCGGCATCGGCTACTAGCCTCTCGCAAACACCGCCACCGTTTCGCAGTTGCCGTCGCCGCCGGCGATGGGGGAGGGGACCTGCGTCCGCAGCGCCCAGCCGCGTTCGCGCATGAACGCCACCACGCCCGCCACGGCTGCTTCGATGGCCGCTTTGTCCGTGACGATCCCGCCTTTGCCGATCTTGTCGCGCCCCACCTCGAATTGCGGCTTGATGAGGATCACCGCCTCGGCGTCCTCCGCGCAGAGCGCCAGGGGCGCATCCAGCACCTTGGTGACCGACACGAAGCTCAGGTCGCTGACCAGCAGCTCGATGGGCTCGGGAATAACCTCGGGCGTCAGGTCGCGCCCGTTGACGCCCTCGAGGCTCACCACCCGGTCGCTGCCCTTGAGCCGCTCGCTGAACTGATCGTGGCCGACATCCACGGCATAGACGCGCCGCGCGCCGCGTTCCATCAGCACCTGGGTGAACCCGCCGGTCGAAGCGCCGAGATCGAGGCAAACCTTGCCCTCGACCGAGATGCCGCCGGCGTCCAGCCCCGCAACCAGCTTCAGCGCCGCGCGCGACACATATTTCGCCGCCGGATCATCCAGCGTGACAACATCATCCGGCCCCACCATCTGGTGCGGCTTGGCGGCGACGACGCCGTTGACCATCACCGTGCCGCGCAGCACCGCATCCCTCGCCCGCGCCCGGCTGGGGAGCAGTCCCCGCGCCTCGATTGCCTGGTCGAGCCGAATGCGGCCTGTCACCCCTTCACCAGCTTCTCGATCTTCTGCACGGCCGTCTTCGCATCCTCGCCATAGGCGATGGTGCCCTGGAACTGCCCGTTCCGGTCGATGAGAAACACCGTCGCGGTGTGATTGACGAGGTAGTATTCGGCATCGCCGCTCGTGTCCTTCTCGCTCATCACGCCGAACGAGGCTTTGGCCGCCTCGGTCTGCTCCGGCGTGCCGACGAGCCCGATCACGTCCGGGTCGAAGCCGCCGAGATACTCCTTGAGCACCTCCTTGGTATCCCGCTCCGGGTCGACGGTGACGAAGATGGTGCGAAGGTCCGCGTCCGTGAGCCCGGCCTGCTGCTTCCATGCCACGCTCTCGGCCAGGGTTGTCGGACAGACATCGGGGCAAAACGTGTAGCCGAAGAAGACAAGGCTCGGCGTCCCCTTGAGGTTCTCCTGGGTGAACGTCCCGCCCGCCGTCGACTCGAGCGTGAACGGCTGCCCGGTGACGCCGAGCGGCTTCTGTGGCGGCCGGAACACGAAGAGCAGCGTCGCGCCCACCGCGGCCACGATGACGAGGCCCCAGAGAATCATGCGGAAGCGGCGCAGGCCGGGCGAAACCGCGTCAGTCACGGCGAAATTCCTTACTGGGCGTCGAGCGGCTCGGTGCCGGTCGGCTGCCCGTTGCGAAGCGTAATCTTTTCGATCCGCGCTTCTGCCGCCTTCAGCAGCGCTTCGCAATGCGACTTAAGCGCCTCGCCGCGGGCATAGATCTCGATCGACTCGGCCAGCGGCGCCTTGCCGCTTTCCAGCGTCCCGACGATCCGCTCGAGCTCGGCCAGCGCCGCCTCGAAGCTCATCGTCTTTACGTCGTCATTGCTGGTCTCGGCCACGTCTTTTGCTCCTTCACTCGTCGCTTGGTCTAGCGCCGGGTGTGGGCGGGGGCAAGGCGGAGTAAGCGAGTAGCGAATAGTGAATAGCGAATAGAGGATTGGGGAGGCGAGATATTACCCCAGTCCCTTCTCCCCATCGGGGAGAAGGTGGCCGAAGGCCGGATGAGGGGGCCTTTCCTATTCGCTACTCACTACTCACTACTCGCTCCTATCCCCCCATCAACCTCGCCACATGCGCGCTGACCCCATCCGCCAGCCCATGTCGGTCATAGCCGCCTTCGAGCAGGCTCACGATCCGGCCCTCGCAATACCGGTCGGCGACGTCCATCAGCTTGCCCGTCAGCCAGGAAAAATCCTCCGGCCGCCAGTTGAGCTGCGCCAGCGGGTCGCGATAATCGGCATCGAACCCGGCGGAAATGAATAGGAAATCCGGCGCGAACGCTTCCAGTGCCGGCAGCACCACGCCCTCATAGGCCTCGCGCATGCTTTGCCCGCCCGTATTGGCCGCCAGCGCCGCGTTGACGATGTTGCCCACCCCATGCTCGCTCGGCGCCCCAGTACCGGGGAACAGCGGCATCTGGTGGGTCGAGCCGTAAAACACCGTAGGGTCGGACTCGAAGATGTCCTGCGTGCCATTGCCATGGTGCACGTCGAAATCGATGATCGCCACGCGCTCGGCGCCATATTTCCGCTGTGCCTCGCGCGCCGCAATCGCCACGGTGTTGACGAGGCAGAACCCCATTGGCCGCTCGATCTCGGCATGGTGTCCCGGCGGCCGGATGGCGCAGAAGGCATTGTTGGCCTCCCCCATCGCCACCGCATCGAGCGCCGCCAACGCCCCGCCCAGCGCCGTGGACGCGGCATCCAGCGAGCCCGACGAGATGAACGTATCCTCGTCGATCCGCCCCACCCCTTCCGCCGGCCGCACGCGTCGCAGCGCCTCGAGATAGTCGGGATGATGCACAAGGCTCGCAAGATTGAGGTCGGCATAGGGCGCATCGCGCCGCATCAGCGTAGCGAATGCATCCCGGCTCAGTGCCTCGTCTACCGCCCGAAGCCGATCCGGCCGCTCCGGATGCGCTGTGGGCGTCACGTGGCTTTCAAAATTGCGCTGGCTGACGAGTAGGGTGGTCATCGCCTCGGGATACCGCCGCTTGTGCAGCTTTCTTGACGCGGCCCCGGCACCTTGTCAAACACCTGAGCATGCCGGACGCCGTCGAAACGCCCGAGATCGCAGAGCTTGCCGGCCTTTTGAGGGCGGGCGAGCTCGTCGCCTTTCCCACCGAGACCGTCTATGGGCTGGGTGCGGACGCGACCAATTCCGACGCCGTGCTCAAGATCTACGAGACCAAGGGCCGCCCGCGCTTCAACCCGCTGATCGTCCATGTCGCCGATCTGGCCATGGCCGAAGGGCTCGTCGAGTTTTCGCCCCTCGCGCGAAAGCTCGCCGCCTTCTGGCCTGGCCCGCTCACCCTGGTGCTGCCGCAAAAGCCGGAGAACGGCCTCTCCGATATCGTCACCGCCGGCCTCGATACGGTCGGCATCCGCATCCCAAACCACCCGCTGGCTCTGGCACTTATCCGTGCCGCCGGCCGCCCGCTGGCCGCGCCCTCGGCCAACCCGTCCGGGAAACTCTCGCCGACCACCGCCGCGCAGGTGACCCGGGCCTTCGGGGGCAGGGTGCCCGTCCTCGATGGCGGACCCTGCACCGCGGGCGTCGAGTCCACCATTCTCGCCGTCACCGGCGATACCGTCACCCAGCTCCGCGCCGGCGCCCTGCCGCGGGAGAACGCCGAACGGGCCATCGGGCGCCCGATTCCTGTCGCCGCCGAAGGCGCCGACATCGCTGCGCCGGGCATGCTCCTGAGCCACTATGCCCCCAACGCGGCCCTCCGCCTCAACGCCACCTCCTTCGACCGGGGTGAGGCATCGCTGGGGTTTGGCCCCGGAACCTTCACCTTGAACCTGAGCGCGAGCGGCGATCTCCACGAGGCGGCCCGCAACCTCTTTTCCATGCTGCATCAACTTGACAGCGCGGCGTCGCGGATCGCCGTCTCACCTATCCCACCCGAGGGCCTCGGCGAAGCCATCAACGACCGCCTGAAACGCGCCGCCGCGCCGCGGGGCTAAGTCCCCTTATTTGTCTCCGTCTGTCTCCCTCCCCCTTGTGGGCAGGGCAAGCAAAGGCGCGCGTCAGCGCCGTAGCGGTGCTGGGGTTTGGGTGATCACTCGCGCCGGCGCGTGGGCTTACCCCACCAGCTTTGCTAAGGTCCCGCCGGACTGCAGCGGACATGAAACTTATCCATTGAGCTAACCATCCCTCTCCGATACAAAGCCGCATGGCTAACCAATGGAGCGCCCGATGAAGCTTGTGTCCCAGCAATTCCTCTCCCTGGATGGCGTCTATCAGGGGCCCGGCAGCCCGGACGAAGACCGCACCGGCGGTTTCGATCGTGGCGGCTGGCTCGTCCCCTTCATTGACGATGCGTTCGAAAGGCGTGTCGAGGGCTGGATGGACAATGCCGATGCGTTTCTCTTCGGCCGCCGCACCTATGAGGACTTCGCCAAGGTCTGGCCGACAATCACCAATCCGGCGGACCGCAACGCCGCGCGGCTCAACCAGAAGCCCAAATATGTCGCGGCGAACTCAGCCGTCGACCCCGCGTGGCAGCCCGCAACCATGCTTTCCGGCGACATTGCCGCCAGGGTGGCTGAGATCAAGCAACTGCCCGGCCGCGAGATGCAGATTCACGGCAGCGGCGCGCTGGCCGCCTCTATGCTGCGCGCCGGACTTATCGACGAGCTCCGCCTGGCCGTCGCGCCGGTCGTCGTCGGTGCCGGGCGCAAGCTGTTGCAGGAGACCGACGAGTCGCTGGCGCTCGAGTTGATCGACGAGACCCGCACGCCCAAGGGCCTCCTGATTCAGCGGCTGCGCTATGTCGGTCCATCAACGGCCGGCACTTATCACCGGCCGCGAACTGAACCTTAGTTTGCCGCCGTCTCGACGAGGGCGGCGAGCTGCTCTGTTACGGTGGTCCAGCCGTCGAAGAAGCCGAGCTCGACATGCCGGTCGCGGTCGTCCGGGCTCTTGTGCATCACATGGGCACGATAGGTGGTGCCGCCAGGCGCCGGTTCGAAGTGGAAATCGGCGGTGATGAAGGGCTTCTCCGCCGGCCGGAAGCCGGCGGTCAGCGCGTCGCTGAAGATCAGGCGCCGGCCCGGCTCGACCAGCAGGAAGCAGGCGTCGAGATGCGGCGCAAACGGGCCCTCGCCGTCGCTGTATTCGGTGCGGAACGCGCCTCCGGCCCGCAGCTCGAGCTCAATCACGCGACACCGTGACGGGTGCGGCACCCACCACTGCTCGAGCAGCATTGGCGTCGTCCAGGCCTGCCAGACCTTCTCCGGCGTCGCGCGCATGAATCGCTCGATGCTGAGATCGAGCTCGGGGTCGAACATCGGTCCTACCGCCCCTCCACCAATGCTTGCAGCCGGTCGGTTCGCCCCTCCCAAACGATGCGTTGTTCGTCGAGCCAGGAGCGAACCCGGTCGAACTCCACACGGTTGACCTCGCACATCCGCACGCGGCCGAGCTTTTGGGTGCGGATCAGTCCGGCCTCCTCGAGGACGCCGATGTGCTTGAGGAAAGAGGGCAGGGCCATGTCGTGCGCTTGCGCCAGCTCGCCGACACTCGCGGGTCCGTCCCCCAGCCGCGCCACCACATCCCGCCGCGTCGCGTCAGCGAGCGCGTGGAAGGCACGGTCGAGCCTGGTCGTCGGGGAGTTCATGTCAGCCACTTAGCCGATCGGCTAACGGATTGCCAGCGCTTCAACCGCCGCTGCGTTAGTTCTGGCGCGCCTGCTTCTCGATGAAGGCGACGGCACGTTCCACGCCGTCCTCCTCCCGGATCGCCTCACCGATATCAGCCGCGCGGCGGCGCATGGTGGGGTCGTCCATGGCCCGGATCGCCGCCGACAGGGACGCCACCGAGAGCGATTTGCGGTCGAGCGCCGGCGGCCCGGCGCCCAGCTCCGCCACGCGCCGCGCCCAGAACGGCTGGTCGCCGAAGAACGGGCAGATGGCATTGGGCAGGCCGGCGCGAAGTGCCGCCCCGGTGGTGCCGGCGCCACCATGATGAATCGCGGCCGCCATCAGCGGCAGCAATTTCTCATGCGGCGCGCTGTCGATGACGTGGACGTGCCCTGCCGCCGCCCCGACATCGGCCAGCGCCCCACCGCCGCGCAGCAGCACACCGCGTTTGCCGCAAACAGCCAACGCTTCGGCGACGGTTAGCGACAGCTCTACGGGATCGAGCCCCGGCATGCTGCCGAAGCCGACATATATGGGCTTCTCCCCCGCCGCGAGGAAGTCGGTCAGCGCCGCATCCGGCTGCCATTCCGGCTGGTCGAGGAACCAGTAGCCCGTTACCGCGACGTCGTCGCCCCAGTCCGATGGGACCGGGATGAGGTGCCGGCTATAGGCATAGAGCGTCCCCGCCGCTTTACGCGGCTTCAGCTCCCGTCCCATCGCCTCGCGCTGCCAGGCGCGCATGTCCTTGCCGAACATCATCTGCGCCGAGCCCGACATCAACCAATGGCTGGCCCGGTTGAGCGGCCCAAGCGAGGCAAACGGCAGGATCGGGCTGGGGAACGCCGAGGTCGGCGTAAAGCCGGGCAGGGGGCTGGCGAGCAGCATCGGCACGTCCAGTTCCGCCGCCAAATAGGGCGAAGCCAGCGATTTGGGATGGTAGACGATCAGCTCCGGCGCGAAGCTGCGCGCCCCGTCCCACTCCGCATCGAACAGTGCCCGCATCATCGGCCGAATGTGCTTGAGCAGCTTGAACCCGCCCGAAAAGCCGCTGCCGCCCGCGATCGCCGCTTTCCCCTCCGGCGTCTCCAGCAGGTTGAGGAACTCGGCGGGCAGGCCGTGATAGGCAACGCCATGCTGCCCCGATAGATCCTGGTACTGCGTCGGTCCCGCCAGCTGCACCTCGTGGCCACGCGCCATAAGCCCCTTTGCCAGCGCCACATAGGGCTGCACATCGCCGCGCGTACCCAGGGTCTGGATTGCAACTCGCATGGCATCCTCCGACAGACCGACGGTCGGTCTGTCTATAGCGCACATGCGCAGCGGTGCCTAGACGAAGAAGGTGACGCGACCGGCGTCACTCCCGCGCAGCCGCTACTCCCGCACTTTGTACGGCTTCTGGTCGCGCCAGAAGCGCATCAGGCTCTCGAGGTCGGGGTCACCTTGTTCCGGCAGCACGATACGCAGCGACGCATAGAGGTCGCCCGCGCCATGCAGGCCCTTGCCCTTGAAGCGGAGTGCCTTGGCCGTGTTGACCGAAGCGGGGATCGAGAATTCCACCGGTCCGTCGAGCGTCGGCACCCGTACCTTTCCACCAAGCACCGCCTCGTAGAGGGTGATCGGCACGTCGACGCGGAGGTCCGCGCCATCGCGGCGGAACTGCCGGTGCCGCTCGAACTTCACCGTCACGATGGCATCGCCCGGCTCGCCGCCGAGCGGATTGGGCAGGCCCTGGCCCTTGAGGCGGATCTGCTGTCCGTCCTCCACCTTCTCAGGCAGCTTGACGTTCAGCACCTTGCCGCTGGGCATCCGCAACGGCACGCTCGCCGCTTTATGCGCGTCTTCAAGGCTGACGGTCGCCGTCACCGGCGCGTCCTCCCCCTTCATCCCGGCGCCACGGAACCCGCCGCCGGCGCCGCCAAACCCGGCTCCAGCCCCGGTTCCGGTGAACGGGTCCCATCCGGCCTGGCCGGCGCCGGGACGTCCGCCGCGCGGCGCCTGGCCGCCAAAGCCGCTCATGAATTCCTTGAGGATGTCCTCGGCCGAAAAGCCCTGAGCCGTTCGCCCGCCTCGGTTCGCACCGCCAAACCCCGCGCCGCCACGGCCGAAGCCGGCGAATTTCGGATTACCTTCGGCATCGATCTCGCCGCGGTCATACTGGCCGCGCTTGTCGGGATCGGAAAGGAAGTCGTAGGCCGAGGAGATTTCCGCGAACTTCGCGTGGGCCTTGGGGTCGTCTTTGTTCTGGTCGGGGTGGTGAGCCTTAGCCAGCTTGCGATAAGCAGACTTGAGGTCCTTTTCGCTCACCGACCGAGGCACCCCGAGCACGGTGTAGGGATCGCGCATGGGTTCCTTCGAATCGTCTGTCCAGCCGATTGTAACATCGGCGCTTTGCGTCCTATATGGGCGCCGCCCCGGGCCTTGTCTAGGCTCGCTGGGCTTGGGATTCGGACCTGGATGACCGCCACCAACCTGACGCAGCGCCTCTTCGACGACGCGGACACCGCGTCCATCGACCCCTGTTCGCTATTCGAGGAATGGTTCGCCGAGGCCCAGCTCTCCGAACCGAACGATCCGCACGCCATGGCGCTGGCCACCGTCGACGACGAGGGCATGCCCGACGTGCGTGTGGTGCTGCTCAATGCGCGCGATCATCGCGGCTATTGCTTCTTCACCAACTTCGAAAGCGACAAGGGCCGCCAGCTGCTCGCCCATCCCAAAGCGGCGGTTGTGCTTCACTGGAAGAC
>DATCRS010000219.1:0-3591 GCA_036568845.1 Devosia sp.
AGTCCAGAAGCTGGCCAGCGCACCGGCGCCCGCACCCGCTCCGGCGGCTGCAGCGCCGGCGCCGAGCCCCGAGCAATCGGACGAGGAATTCGACCACGCCATCGCGGCATCGCCGTTGATCTCGAAGTGGATGAGCGAGAAGGGTCCCGAATGGGACCGCGCGGTCGCCCTCGACGACGTGCTGCGCAACGACCCGAGGACTGCGGACCTGACCTTCGCCGAACGCTTCGCCAAGGTGGAGCGCATGGTGGCGGCCGAGTTCGACATCCCTCTGCCGTCGAAGACCCCACCGACCCCGGCCCCGGCCGCAGCTCCCGCTGCGCCCGCGCCGGCTGCTGCGGCCACGCCGGCCGCGCCTCCCCCGCCCAAGGCTGCGGCGCGTCCCACCCTGACCGACCTCGGCGGCACGCCGCCGGCGTCGGCGGACGACGCGATCAACAGCAAGACCTCACTGGACTTGCTCGCCGCGACCGAAGGGATGAGCGAGGAGCAGCTGATGCGCATGGCCGGGGTCATCTACTGATCCACGAATCGAAAGGAACTGAGAAATGACGACCGTTTCCAGCGGCGCGAGCTACGCCGTCAAGAAAGAATCGGTGGCCCTGGCCGCCCTGGGCACCCGCAAGCCCACCAACCTGACCAAGCTGATGGGGCAGGCTCCGGCGCAACAAGGCGCCGAGGCCACCCTGAAGCAGCAGTCCAACCCGGGCATGCCCGGCATCATGGTCCGGGACCTGTCGCAGGGTGCCGGCGACAAGGTGACCATCGAGGCGGTGGACATCCTCGGCGGCAAGCCGATCATGGGCGACCAGATGCGCGAGGGGAAGGGCGATCCGATCGGCCTGTCCTCGATGGAGGCGCGCATCGACAACGCGTCGAAGGTCGTCTACCCCGGCGGCAAGATGACCCAGAAGCGCACCGTGCACCAGCTCCGCCCGCTGGCCATGGCGCAGCTGATGGGCTACTTCCCGCGACTGCTGTGGCAGCGCGCGCTGGTGCAGATCGCCGGCGCCCGTGGCTCGCAGCGTGACCGCAGCTGGCACCTGGGCCTGCAGAGCGAGTCGGACTTCCCCGAGCAGCTGATCAACCCCGTGCTGGCGCCGACCTACAACCGGCACCTGGTGATCGACGGCAACACCGTCGTGCAGGGCGGCCAGCAGCTCGGCAGCATCGATAGCACCGATGGCTGGAAGCTGTCGCACCTGGACGTGATCAGCGAGTACCTGGACAGCATCAACTTCAAGATCCAGCCCATCCGCCTGCCCGGTGACCCCGCGGCGGACGATGAGCCGATCAAGGGTGTGCTGCTGCTGGATCCGCAGGCCTGGAACCAGCTGCTGACCGACCAGACCGCGGGTCACAACATCCGCACGTGGCAGGTCAACGCCCTGGAGCGGGCGAAGCTGATGGGCGCCAACATCCATCCGCTGTTCCGCGGCGAGATGTACATGTGGGGCAACATCCTGATGAAGAAGATCGAGCACTCGATCTACTTCAACCCGGGCGACTCCACTCAGATCATCACCGCGGCGAACCGCTACACGGGCTCGAACGTGAGCCAGCCGACCGAGACGGCGCAGGTCGTCAACGCCGGCCTGGGCGCGGGCTACCGCGTGTCGCGGTCCATCCTGCTGGGCGCGCAAGCCTTCGGCGTGCTGCTGGGTCAGAACGAGTCCAGCGGCGTCAACGCCGCGTTCAAGGAACGCTCGTTCGACTACGGCTCGAAGTACGAGGCCATGGGCGAATGGATGGGCGGCGAGTGCAAGCTGCGCTTCCGGTTCCAGGACGAGAACGGCAACTACGAGACGACCGACCACGGCGCGCTCGTGATCGACGCCGCTGTCCGCGCCGTCGGCGTCTGATCGCCCACCTCCAACGAAAGATGAGCCCGGGCGCATGGCGCGCCCGGCTCCTTCCGAACATCGAAAGGAATCGACATGACGACCTTCAAAGGCCCCCAGAACACGGCGCCGAAGCAGGGCTCCAGCGAGAGCGGCAACGCATGGCAGGACGACAACAAGGTGCCGGTGACGGCGAACCTGACGACCGCCGACGAGGTGGTTCTGCTGGACATCCCGGCGGGCGTGCGCCTGACCGGCCTGAAGTACCGCGCGACCGACCTGGACACCGGCGCGGTCCTGGCGGCCAACATCGGCTATCGCTCGACGCATCCGGACCAGACGGTCGCGCCCAACGCGACCTTCTTCGCCGCGGCCAGCGCCGCGTTCCAAGCCGCCCAGGCCGGCTGGGTGGAACTGGTCTTCGACCCGATCACCTTCAAGGAACCGGTGCAGATCGTCCTGAAGCCGACGGTGTCCGCGGCTGGCCTGCCGGCGGCCGGCTTCATCGCCGTGATCGGCGAGGGCCGGATCCTCGGCGTGGTCTGACCTGACGCACTTCGCAGTGCATTCGGCGGGGGCTTCGGCCCCCGCTTCCTTTTCAGGACAAAGGAATCTCATGAGCACCGTTCAGGTCGAGTACGTCGGCGCAAAGCCGATCAAGCAGGACAACGTCGCCCACACCGGCACCACGTGGATGGGTCAGGGCGATGTCCAGTCCGTGCCCACCAATGCATGGCCGCTGCTCGCGCGCCACCCCGATGTGTGGCGCCTCGCCGGCGATGGCCACGTCGCAGTGGTGAGCACGCCCGCACCCGCGCCGCGCCAGGCGCCGCAGGCGCTTCCGCCACCGCCGGCCCCGCAGCCGCCCGACAGCGAGATCGGCATCTATGGGACGAACCATCCGCCGGAGATTCACGTAGGTGGCCAGATGCTGCAGCTTGACGATGTCGTCACTGCGGCGCTGGCAGCCAGCGGCCTCACCGTCGACGAATGGAACGCCCTGGAGGATGGCGACCGATTCGACTTCGTCGAAGCGCACATCGCGACGCTCCGCGCGGAGGATGCCAATCGCCGCGAGACGGCCGTCGCGACAACCTCTGCCACGTCGTCGCCCGCGCCGGCACCCGCGCCGGAGCCCGCGCCCGCGTCGGCGGCAAAGGGTCGGCGGAAGGCTGCAGCGGATTCGGCGCCGCAGGAGCCGGTCAAGCGCGGCAAGCGGGGCGGCTGACGTGTCGATCACGACGACCGCCCGCGCGCTCCTGGAGGGCGTGAGTAACGTCCTCCAGGACATCAGCCCGCAGTTCTCGCGGTGGCCCGAGCGTGAGATGGTGACGGCCGCCAACCTGGGGCAGCTCGCGATCGCGAAGTACCTACCGATCGCAGGCGCACGGGTCGACGCCATCAAGCTGAAGCCGGGCACGCGGCAGGACCTGACCAAGGTCCTGGCCGGCGAACTGAAGCCGGGCGATGGGTCGGCCGCGGCGGACACGTTCGGCATCGCGCTCCAGCTGCTGGTGCGCAACATGGGCGCGGACGGTCAGACGCCAGGGCGCGTGGTGCGGATCGTCGACCGGGACACCTTGGATGCCGTGGATCCTGACTGGCACTCGGCTGCGAAGGCCGCTCCGGTGGTGCGCGAGTACGCCTTCGACAAGCAGTTGCCGCGCGTCTTCTACGTGCGCCCGGGCGTGCCGGTCGCGCCGGCGGTGTGGGTCGACGTCGAGTGGCTGGCCGAGCCCAAGCGCATCCC
>DATCRS010000220.1:0-2880 GCA_036568845.1 Devosia sp.
GGGCCGAGGTCGAGGATGTAGTCAGCGTTGCGGATGATGTCGAGGTTGTGCTCGATGATGATGACCGAGTTGCCCAGGTCAGTCAGCCGGTGCAGTACTTCCAACAGCTTGCGCACGTCGTCGAAGTGCAGTCCTGTGGTCGGCTCGTCCAGAAGGTAGAGCGTGCGCCCGGTCTGCCGCTTCGACAGCTCGCGAGCCAGCTTCATGCGCTGGGCCTCGCCGCCGGAAAGCGTCGTCGCCGACTGGCCGAGATGGATGTACCCCAGGCCCACGTCGACCAGAGTCTGCAGCTTGACGGCGACGGTGGGAATATCCTTCAGCACCGGCAGGGCATCTTCGATCGCCAGGTCGAGGAGATCGGCGATCGAGTAGCCATTGAACTTTACCGACAGCGTCTCCTGGTTGTAGCGGCGGCCGTTGCAGACCTCGCACAGGACGTAGACGTCGGGCAGGAAGTTCATCTCGATGCGCCGCTGGCCCTCGCCCTGGCAGGCCTCGCACCTTCCCCCCTGCACGTTGAAGCTGAACCGCCCCGGCTTGTAGCCGCGCTCGCGCGACTCCGGCAGCATGGCGAAGAGGTCGCGGATGGCGGAAAAGACGCCGGTATAGGTGGCGGGGTTCGACCGAGGGGTACGCCCGATGGGCGACTGGTCGATCTCGATGACCTTGTCGATCTGGGAGATGCCACGCACCTTGCCGTGCTGGCCGGGCTCCTCGCGTGAGCCATAGAGCTCCTTCGCCAGAGCACGGTAGAGGATGTCGTTTACCAGCGTGGACTTACCGCTGCCGCTGACGCCCGTGATGACGGTCATGACCCCCAGGGGGAAGTGTGCCGTCACGTTCTTCAGGTTATGCGCCCTCGCGTCCTCGACGGTGATCCAGTTGCCGGTGAGGGGGCGGGGGGCCTGGCCGGGGGTAGGGCGGGTGACGATGTCGATCTTGCCTGCGAGATATTTGCCGGTGACAGAGGCATCATTCGCCATGATCTCGGCAGGCGTGCCGTCGGCGATCAGGTAGCCGCCATTCTTGCCCGCGCCGGGGCCGAGATCGAGCACATAGTCGGCCTTGCGGATGGTGTCCTCGTCATGCTCGACCACCAGCACCGTGTTGCCGAGGTCGCGGAGGTTCTCGAGCGCCGAGATCAGCCTCTGGTTGTCGCGCTGGTGCAGACCGATGGAGGGTTCGTCGAGGACATAGAGCACGCCGCGCAGCCGCGAGCCGATCTGGGTGGCCAGGCGGATACGCTGACCCTCCCCCCCGGAGAGCGTGGCGGCGGAGCGGTCGAGCGACAGGTAGCCGAGGCCGACAGCGTTCAAAAACTCCAGCCGCTCGATGACCTCGCGCTGCAGGCGATCGGCGATCAGCCGCTCGCGTCCGGTAAAGTTCATCGCCCGTCCGGCGGCAAGAGCACGCTCCAGCGACAGCGAGGTGAAGTCGGCGATGGAGAAGCCGTGGCTGCCATTCGTTCCGTTTACCGGCTCGCCGGGCTTAGCGACCGGGATGGGGATGGTGACGGCGAGCGATTCGGGGCGCAGGCGTTTGCCCTGGCAGCGGGGGCATGTGGTCGCCGACATGTACTGCATCATGTACTCGCGGTAGCCCTCGGACTTGGTGTCCTCAAGGTTGGCGCGGAGGTAGGCGAAGATGCCGTGGAAGCCGGTGCGCCCTGCCTCCCCCCGGGGGGGGCCATAGAGGAAGAGGTTCTGCTGCTCCTGCGTGAGCTGGTCGAAGGGCTTGCGGATGTCGATCTTGTACTTGTCCGCCGCCAGCTTGATGAGCTTGAGCAGATACTGCGAGGCCGAGCCGGGGCCCATGGCGCCGTCAAGCAGAGGCTTGGACCAGTCGGTGATGGTCTTGGCCGGGTCGAAGTCGTAGATGGAGCCGAGGCCGTGGCACTCGGGGCAGGCCCCGTAGGCCGAGTTGAAGGAGAAGCTGCGCGGCTCGAGCTTGGGGACGTTGATGCCGCAGTCCGGGCAGGCCATCGACGAAGAGTAGAGGGTCTCCTCCTGGTGACGGGTGACCGGGTCCTGTATGCCGATCAACACGAGTCCGTTGGCCATCTGCAACGCCTTGGCTACCGAGGCCTCGAGGCGGCGGGTGTCGTACTTTGGCGGTGCTCCTGCCAGTGCAGCCGAAGTGTTGTCTGGCGGAACCGGCTTGAGAATGATGCGGTCGACTATGGCCTCGATGGTGTGGTTCTTGCGCTTTTCGAGGCGCATGCCGTCGGTGATCTCGATGATCTCGCCATCGACGCGGGCGCGGAAACCCTGCTGGTCGAGCGCCTCCAACTCCTCGCGGAACTCGCCCTTGCGACCCCGAACGATGGGGGCCATGATGGTGATCCGCTCGCCGGGGGCCAGCGCCACGATGCGCTCCACGATCTGATCGGCGGACTGGCGCGAGATAGGGCGGTGGCAGTTGGGGCAGTGTGGCTGGCCGACCGAGGCGTAGAGCAGGCGCAGATAGTCGTAGATCTCGGTGATTGTGCCGACGGTCGAGCGCGGCGAGCGCGAGGTGGTCTTCTGCTCGATGGAGATAGCAGGCGAGAGGCCGTCGATGGAGTCGACGTCGGGCCGCTCCATCTGGTCGAGGAACTGGCGGGCGTAGGCGGAGAGCGTCTCGACGTAGCGGCGCTGGCCCTCGGCGTAGATAGTGTCAAAGGCCAAGGAGGATTTGCCGGAGCCGGAGAGACCTGTAACCACCGTCAGCGTGTTTCGCGGGATGGAGACGGAGACGTTACGCAGGTTGTGCTGCCGTGCGCCACGTACGGTGATATGCGTGATCCCCTGGCGTCTGGAGGGGGGATTGGCGGCAGACGTTGGCGTGGTCTCAGTGACGGTATTCATGCGCGGTTACCGGGCAGTAAGCCCAAGTTACTAG
>DATCRS010000221.1:0-2616 GCA_036568845.1 Devosia sp.
CCCCCGCCCATCAACCAACATTCGTATGTTATTTCAATAACTTACCGCCGCTTCCGCAGCCTTGACACTGTAAAGGGGCAACACTATGGTGCGCGCGACTTTCAGGGCTTGGCTAAGCGTTCGGCCCGGGTACGTGATGAGGAAACCGGATGGTAGATCCGCGTGGCACCAAGCGTCCCGGTGGCACTGACAAACCGGGGGGCCTCACCTCCGATCTGGCAGCGCGGATTCGCCGTGCGCAGACGTCCGAAAAAGTCGAGCAGGCCTCGCAGGGGAATGCGGCCAAGGACATGTCGGGATTGAGCCGCGGCTTGCGGCTCGGCTCGGAGTTCATTGCGGCGATCCTTGTCGGGGCGGGCATCGGGTACCTGCTGGATCTCTGGCTCAAGACCGGACCCTGGCTGTTCCTGGTGATGCTGCTGGTCGGTTTCGCGGCAGGCGTGATGAACGTCGTTCGCGCGACGGCCGAAATGAACAGGGCGTCGCCCCCGCCGCCCGGCTCGGACCTCGGTCCGGGTTCTGACGAAGACGACGCATAACTCTCCAGTCCCAGAGGACCCCAGTCTTGGCCGATCCGAACAAAGTCGACCCGATCCACCAGTTCGTGATTACCGACATTTTCTCCCTTGGGGACGGCGGCTTTGCCTTCACCAACTCGTCGCTCTTCATGGTGCTGACGGTGGGGCTGATTGCGCTCTTCCTCCTGATGTCGACCCGCGGCCGCTCGATCGTGCCGAACCGCTGGCAGGCGGTGAGCGAGATGCTCTACGAGTTCGTGGCCAAGATGGTCAGAGACTCGGCGGGCAAGGAAGGCATGAAGTTCTTCCCGTTCGTGTTCTCGCTCTTCATGTTCGTCTTGGTCGCCAACCTCTTCGGCATGATTCCGTTCTTCTTTACGGTCACCAGCCACATCATCGTCACCTTCGCGCTGGCGATCGTGGTTTTCCTGACCGTCATCATCTACGGGTTCTGGCGGAACGGGCCGAAGTTCCTCAAACTCTTCGTGCCGTCGGGCGTGCCGGCCTATGTGCTGCCCATCGTGGTGCCGATCGAGGTGGTTTCGTTCCTCTCGCGCCCGATTTCGCTCTCCGTCCGTTTGTTCGCCAACATCCTCGCCGGCCACATCACCCTGAAAGTGTTCGCCGGCTTTATCGTCACGCTCGGCTCGCTGGGCTTCCTCGGCTGGCTCGGCGCGCTCTTGCCGCTGGCCATGACGGTGGCGATCACGGCCCTCGAATTCCTCGTGGCGGCGCTGCAGGCCTATGTGTTTGCGGTGCTGACCTCGATGTACATCAACGATGCGATCCATCCGTCGCATTGATCCCAGACCGGTTCACAGTGAGGTGACGGTGAGCGTCGCCAATCGGTCGCTACAAGGAGCAGACTACAATGGAAGCTGAAGCAGCAAAGTTTATCGGCGCAGGTATCGCCGCAATCGGTATGGCCGGCGCCGCCATCGGCGTGGGCAACATCTTCGGCAGCTTCCTGTCGGGCGCCCTGCGCAACCCGTCGGCTGCACAGAGCCAGTTCGGTAACCTGATTTTCGGTTTCGCCGTGACCGAAGCTCTGGGCATCTTCTCGTTCCTGATCGCCCTGCTGCTGCTGTTCGCAGTCTGATTTCAGGCGCAACGGACGACACACATGACGGGCCCCGGATCCCCGGGGCTCGGGTGGCATAGGGACAGAAGATGGCGGGTTCGACCTCCAACATAATCATTGTGGCGCAGGCAGAGCATGCCGACACGCTGCAGGAAGGTGTCGTCGTCGAGACGCCGGAAACGGTTCACACCGAAGACACCCATGCGACCACCGAGGCGCATGGCGCCGGCGATGCCGGGCACAGCGAAGTGTTCCCGCCGTTCGACCCGGCGAGCTTTGGCGGCCAGCTGCTCTGGCTGGCGCTGAGCTTTGTCTTCCTCTACGTCGTGATGAGCCGGGCGGCCCTGCCGCGCATCGGCTCGATCCTCGAAAGCCGCCGCGTGCGGATCGAGGGCGACCTCAAGGAAGCCGAACGGCTGCGGCTCGAGACCGAGCGCGCGGCGCAGGCCTACGAGCAGGCCCTGGCCGATGCCCGTGCCAATGCCCACAAGATCGCCGAAGAGACCCGCGCCTCGATCAAGGCCGATATCGACGGCAAGCGCGCCACGGTCGAAGCCGACCTCGGCAAGCGCGTCAGCGACGCCGAAGCGCGGATTGCCGCGACCAAGGCCGCCGCGCTCGGGAACGTCGACACCATCGCGGCCGATACGGCTGCGGCGCTGGTCGAGCGGCTTTCGGGCAAGGTGACCGCGGCCCAGGCCAAGAGCGCCGTGGCGGCCGTGACCAAGGAGATGGCATCGTGAGCTTCGGGTTCGACGCAACAACCGGCGCGACGATCTGGGCCACCATTGGCCTCGTGATCTTTGTCGGCATCGCCATCTATTTCGGCGTGCCCAAGATGCTGGCCGGCGCCATCGACAGCCGCATCAAGAAGATCGAGAACGAGCTCGCCGAAGCCGAAGCGCTGCGCGCCGAAGCCAAGGCGCTGCTCGCCGACTACCAGGCCCGACGCGAGAACGCCGAGAAGGAAGCCGAGGACATCGTCGCGGCAGCCCGCGAGGAGGCGTTCCGTTTGAC
>DATCRS010000222.1:0-3071 GCA_036568845.1 Devosia sp.
GTTGATGACAATCAGGACGACGACGATGATGAGTTCGACGGACAACATTGCGCGCAGGAGATGGGAACAGTGAGCCCGGCGGACGCCGGACCAAGCCCTATATATATGAAAGCGATGCCCGCCTTGCCCGGTTCCGATCAATTTGTCGCACCGGGCAGAAACCCGCGCGCCTAGAATTCGCCGTGCAGCCGTCCTGAGAATACCGACACCGGACCACGATCTGCGTTGTAGGCGGGATTGACGATGAGCTGGTAGTCGGCAGTGAAGGTCAACGCCTTGTTCAGCGCGTAGGCGTAGTAGGTCTCGAGGATGCGCTCGTTGCGGTAGTTCAGCGCACCGTCGCCGACGAGAACTCCGAGGCCGCCGGCAGCGAGGAAGTCACGGTAGTCCTGCGAAATCCCGTTGAGGGCGCCGCCGATGCCGATCACGTCGTCGGGCCGGCCCCATTTGGTGCCCTTGATCGACAGGCCGCCTGACAGGCTGCGGTTAATGTCGGTGAATGCGAGCGTCTCGGTCTTGCCGTCATTCCAGCTCCAGCGGCCGAACAGTCCGAGATCGTCCGTGATCGCCTGCTCGAGGTTGACGACGTAGCCCACCTTGAGGCGGCCGCGCCGGGTCTGCGTGATGTCGAGATTGAGCGCCGGATTGTCGAGCGTCTCGCGGAAGCTGCCCATGTTGGCACTGTCGACCCACCCCATGGTCCGGAGTTTGCCGGGTTGGCCGAACAGCGAGTAGCGCGTTTCGAGCTCGATCACGTATTGGCCGCGCTCACCGACCCTGGTGTCGAAATGATTTGAATTGGACTCCGCGACCATCAGGAAATAGCCGCCGCGCAGCGCCCATTGCTTCTGGTTGAGCTCGGCGGTGACGCCATAGGTCAGCCCGACCTTGTCGGCGGAATAGTCGAAGGCGCCCGGCGCCCAGATCGACCAGTTCATGAAGTCCTTGCGGGTATCCTTGGCATAGGCGTTGCCGTCGAACACGTCGGTCACCGCGAACTTGCCGGCCTGCACGGTGAGACGGGACACGTCGACCTTCTGTCCCAACTGCAACTGGCCGCTCGCGAGCTCTTCCTGTTCGCCTCCGAAGCCGAAGGTCTGGCGCACGAACAGGCGCGAGGTGTTGTAGTGCGGGTAGGGGAAGTTCGACTTCTGCGCCTCGCCATTCGGGAAGCCGGCGGCGCCCACGGTGTCGTTCAGTCCAAAACCCTGGAGCAGTTCGGGATTGTAATAGACCTCGCCGCCATCCCACAGCCGCGCGTTCAGAAACAGGCTGTTGCTCCAGGTTGCCTTGGCCTGCGCGGACGGTGAGAGCGAATTAGGTCCCGTGTAAAGCGCAGGAAACGATGGATAACCTTGCGGCAGATAAGTGCTCTGGCCATGGATTTCCCAGCGATCCGATTCCGGGTCGATCAGCGAGCCGTTCGGGTTGTAGCCCGGCACGCCCGGCCAATCGACCTTGCGGTTGAGGCCGAGCCTGATGGTCTGGAAGTCGAGCGCCGAAGAGGTGTATTGCGCGCCGGTCGAGAAGGCGACATTGGCGCTGTCGAAGCGGCTGTAGAGATATTCGAGCCGCGCGCTCCAATGCGGCGCGAAGCCGTATTCGAAGCCGGCGCCCGCAATCCAGCCGGGCCGCGTGTTCAGGATTTTCGGGACGGCTTCGCCGGAGGCCGGCGCGTCGAAATAGCGTTCGCCCATCCAGGTAAAGCCGCCGGTGGCATAGACGAGCCATGGACCGCTGGTGTAGCCGATGCGGCCGCGCAGGCTGGCGGTGTAGTCCCATTGCTGCGTGACGGTGTTGGCCGGTGTCGCCACGAACGAGACGATCGAATTCGAGGTGATGTAGTTGGGAAACGAGAAATCGCCTTCGATGCCGACCAGCCAGCTGGAATTGAGCCGGTAATTGTAGCCTGCCTGCACGCCGCCGATCATGCCGCTAAAGACGCCGCTGTCGCTGGTGCCGTCGTTCAGCGCGAAGCGCGACGAGCCGTGGCTGTAGCCGGCATGTGCGCCGATATAGAGCCCGGTCCAGTCATAGACCGCCTTCAGTGCAGGAGCCTTCAGAGCCAGGTCGGCCGCACGGGAGGCCCCGGGAAGAGCCAGCACGCCCGAGGCGATCGCCGCAGCCGTCCGCAAATACCTGTAACGGTGACTTCTCAACGCCAAAACGAAACGCCCCCACGACGCGAATGTAGCCAGCCTTCGCGACATCCCTGCCAAGTCGCGGCGATCCTGTCACCAGGGTCTTGGCTGCTCATGCGACCCGACGAGATGGCTCGTGACGCCGCGATTTCATCCCAAGAACTAGCCAAGCCCCTGCACTTGTTGCGAACCTTATTGCTAGTAATTCGCAATAGCAACTGATCCAGAATGTCGCGGAGGATGGTTCGCATCGTTGTGTGACGGGACTGCAACAAATTCCCTGCGCGAAAAAAGGATGACCCCGCCCGGGGGGACAACCGGGCGGGGTCGGGGGCACGACACGGGGTGGATGAGGCGCCCGTGTCGGACGCAGGATCCACGTAAGATCGGCCTCAGATACTCAGATCAGTAGCAGGTACGAACGCGGCCGATGTACTGGCCGAAAGCGTTGTACTGGGCGACCCAGCCGCAGCGGTGATAGCCGTAGTAATAGGGGTCGTTGCTGGCGGCGATCGCGGTGCCGACGATGGCGGCGGTGGCGATGCCGGCGCCGACACCCCAGCCCCAGCCGAGCGGCTTGGCCTGAGCGGTCGAGGTCATGGACGCGACAGCGGTGGTGACGGTGAGGGCTGCGATAGCGACGGCGGCAAGCTTGGTCTTGATCGACATGTGAAACTCCATCCGGGTTGAGGCGGTCCGTTGTGGTCCGCGTGCCCAATTGGACGGAGGCTTGCCGGATCAGGTTCGAGTGCGCGCGACGCGACCCGCCGCTCCGGCTCTTTCTCGAACGATTTCAGGTGGATGAAAGCTAGCCGAGGGGGCCCTTGGCGAGCCTGTTCACGTCGAAGTTATCGACCTCCCCCAGCAGCTCGCAAAAGGCGCGCGCGCCCTGGTCGAGCAACCGCTCGCCCTTCTCAGGCTGCGCCAGCG
>DATCRS010000223.1:0-3455 GCA_036568845.1 Devosia sp.
GAAGGCCAACCGACCCACTCCCGACGCGCGGGACAATGCCAGAAACCCCGGTCCCCGGAGGCGGATGTCGTCTCACTAAACAAATACCAGAGGCGGTATCCGCCTCCGGGCCCGTCACGCTCTTTGACATCCCCGGAAGCCATCGGCTGTCCGGTGCATCTGTGCCCGCATAGGTCTTGCCTATGTTGGCTGACGGGAGTCTGATGCGGCGGGAAGAGGAGTGGGCGATGCGGTGGGTGAAGCGAGTCGCGATCGGGGGCGGCGTGGTGGCGGTGCTGGCTTACGCGTTTGTGCTGGCCGGCATGTACTTCCTGCAGCGCGATTTTCAGTATGATCGCAGCGGGCGGATGTTCGCGCTCTCCGAGACGGCGCTCAAGGACGCGGAGCTGGTCTCAATTTCGAGCGCCGACGGCTCGCCGCTGACCGGCTGGTTCCAGCCGCCGCAGGCGGGGATGCCGGTCATCATGTATTTCCGCGGCAACGCGCAGAGCTTTTCGCGCGAACACGAGCGCTACGAGGCCTTCGTGGCGGACGGCTATGGGTTCCTCGCCTTCGACTATCGCGGCTTTCCGGGTTCGCCGGGCGAGGTGAGCCAGGAGAACGTGCTCGCCGATTCCGAGGCGGCCTATGCCTGGCTGGAGGCGAAGGGATTCCCCATCGTAATCTGGGGTCGGTCTTTGGGGTCGGGGCCGGCGACCTACATCGCCAGCCGGCACGATGTCGGGGCGCTGTTGCTCGAGACGCCGTTCGTTTCGGCAGTGGCGGTGGCGGCGGAACGCTATCCCATCCTGCCGGTCGGCTGGCTGATGCACGACCAGTACCCGGTCGAGCAGTGGATCAAGGATGTCGACGAGCCGGTCTGGGTGGGGCACGGCACGGCGGACACCACGATCGGCTACACCCATGGCGAGCGGGTCTACGACATGGCGCCGGTCAAGGATGAGCTCTGGATCGTCGAAGGGGCCGGCCATGGCGAGCTCTGGGACCACGGCATCTGGGACGAGGCGAAGGCGTTCTTCGAGCGGGTGGCAGCAGGCAACCCGGCATAGCAAAAACGCCGGCCCTCAGGGACCGGCGTTCGAAAGGCGCGAGAAGCGGGAAGCTTACTCGAGGGTGAGGCCGGAGAAGGCCCAGGTCAGGTTGACGCCGGTCGAAGCCTGCACCGACCAAGGCTGCAGGGCGAAGCCGCGCTTGGAACCGCCGATCAGCCAGTTGGCGCCGAGGCCGGCACCGAGCGAGGCTTCGGCCGAACCGCCGACATAGGTGCCCTTGAGCGAGCCCTTGCCGACCTTGGTCGAGGAGGCCGAGAACACCAGCCATTCGATGCGGGTGCGGTCGGTAACGCCGATGTCGAGGCCCAGCTTCTTGATGTTGCCGTAGTAGACCTCGGTCTTGTGACCCTTGCGGATGAACTTGCAGGTCATGTCCTTGGACGAGCCGAGGATGAAGCCGACGCCACCGTCGACATCGCAGGAGAGGCGGCCGACCTGGACGCGCGCATCGGCGACGGCGGCAGTGGTGGAGAGCACAACGGCGGCGAACGCCGCGGCGAGCAGTTTCTTCATGATATGAGTCCCTCAGTGATAGGTTGACGCTTTTACTGTCCGACCCTGATCGGGAGTCTCTGCGATTGCCGAGCTTTCGGCAAGACCCCCATGTCGCCCCCGCGACAATTCCGTGCTTAGCAAAACGCCGCCTCAGAAGGGCGGCGTTTCGAAGCGAATCTTGTATCGGCCCCTACGGGCGGGCAGTGCGCGCAGCGGCAGCGGGGGCGGGCAGACCACCCTCGCGCTGGGCACGCTTGCGGGCGAGCTTGCGGGCGCGGCGCACGGCCTCGGCCTTCTGGCGCGCCTTCTTCTCGGACGGCTTCTCGTAGTAGTTCCGAAGCTTCATCTCGCGGAAGACGCCTTCGCGCTGGAGCTTCTTTTTCAGCGCACGCAGCGCCTGATCGACATTGTTATCGCGAACAACTACTTGCAAGCGCAACCGCCCTTCGTAAACGTCAGTTCTCTGTTGATTGGAGCGCCGGAGCCCATAGAGCTTCTGCGCCGACCAGCTGAGCCAGTCACCGTGGTGGGCGTATATAGAGTAAGCCGCCCGGCTTGTCCACAGTCCGCCGATGCAAAAAGCGCCTATTTTGTGCGGGTTTTTGCCGAAACCCGGTTGAGGTGGCCCATCTTCCGGCCGGCCCGCGACTCGGCCTTGCCATAGGCGTGGGGGCGGATGCCCGAGCCGAGCCCCGCCGGGACGGCAGCAATCTCGTCGCCAATGAGGTTCTCCATCACGACGTCGGCAAGCCGGGCCGGATCGCCCAGCGGCCAGCCCAGGATGGCGCGGATATGCTGCTCGAATTGATCGGTGATGCAGACGGCCTCGGTCCAGTGCCCGGAATTGTGCACTCGCGGCGCGATCTCGTTGACCAGCAGCTTGCCGCTGGGAAGGACGAAGAACTCGACCCCGAGGACGCCCACATAGTCGAGCGCGGTGACGATCGCCTCGGCGATCTCCCGCGCCTTGGCGGCGGTCTTCTTCTTGATATCGGCGGGGACGGTGCTGGTCTTGAGGATATGGTCGCGATGGACGTTCTCGGCCGGGTCGAAGGCCGCAATCTCGCCGGCCGTGTTGCGGGCGACGACCACCGAGATTTCCTTTTCGAACTCGATGAACCCTTCCAGGACCAGCGGCTTGGGGGCGAGGAGTTCGAAGGCGACGCCGGCATCGGCATGGTTGCGTACCATGCGCTGGCCCTTGCCGTCATAGCCGAGCCGCGTGGTCTTGAGCACCGCCGGTGTGCCGATCTCGGCCATCGCGGCATCCAGAGCGTCGAGATCCCGCACCGCGGCGAAAGGCGCGACGGCGATGCGGTTGACGGTGAGAAAGGCCTTTTCGGCCAGCCGATCCTGCGAAATGGCGAGGGCATTGGCCCCAGGACGCAGCGGCTTCAACTCAGAGAGGAAGCGGGCGGTTTTAGCCGGTACGTTCTCAAACTCGTAGGTGATGACGTCGACCTGGCTGGCAAAGACAGCGAGCGCCTGCTCATCGTCGTAGGCGGCGACCGTCTTTCGCGGGGTGACGTCGAAAGCGGGACTGTCCGGATCGGGGCAGTAGATGTGGGTCTTGACGCCCAACCGCGCCGCGGCAAGCGCCAGCATCCGGCCGAGCTGGCCGCCGCCCAGGATACCGATGGTGCTGCCTTGGGGCAGCGGGGCGTCACTGGGCATCATCGCTCGGGAACAGGGGCACGGCATCGGCCTGCTCGCGCCGCAGATGGACGAGCCGGACGTCGAGATCAGGATCGGAGAGGGCGAGCACCGAGGCGGCGAGCAGCGCGGCATTGGTGGCGCCGGGCTCGCCAATAGCGAGAGTGCCGACGGGAACGCCGGCGGGCATCTGTACGATCGAGAGGAGGCTGTCCTGGCCTTTCAGCGCTTTGCTTTCGACCGGTACGCCGAGGA
>DATCRS010000224.1:0-6031 GCA_036568845.1 Devosia sp.
ATCGTCGTCAGCCACGACCGCGCCCTGCTGCGCGAGATGGATGCAATCGTCGAACTGACGACGCTGGGCGCCAAGACCTATGGCGGCAACTGGGATGACTATGCCGAGCGCAAGGCAACCGAACTCGCGGCCGCCGAGCATCGGCTCGACCATGCCGAGCAGATGCTCAAGCAGACCCAGCGCAAGGCGCAGCAGCAGCGCGAGCGGCAGGAGCAGCGCAACGCAGCCGGACGGAAGAAGGCCGCGAGCGGCGGCATCCCTCGCATCATCCTGGGCGGCATGAAACGCAAGGCCGAGGCAACGACCGGCGAGAAGGCGCGGCTCGCCGACAGGCTGACGGCAGAGGCAGAGGCCGACGCCGCGGCGGCGCGGGCCGAGATCGAGATCCTGACGCCGCTCAGCGTCACCCTGACACCCACCGGATTGCCGGCCGGGCGGACCGTGCTGGAGGCGACCGGCCTCACCGGCGGGCCGGCGGAGACCGAAATCATCAAGGGGGTGGATTTCAAGATGATCGGGCCCGAACGCGTGGCGATCACCGGCCCGAATGGATCGGGCAAGACCACCCTGCTCCGGCTCCTCACCGGCGCACTGACGCCGAGTGCAGGCAGCGTGAGGATCACGACGCGCCACGCCATGCTCGACCAGCAGGTGAACCTGCTCGATCCGAGCATCTCCACCCGCGACAACTTCAGGCGTCTCAATCCGGCCGCGACCGAGAACGATTGCCGCGCGGCGCTGGCGCGCATGATGTTCCGCGCCGACGCGGCGCTGCAGACCGTCGGGTCATTGAGCGGCGGCGAGATGCTGCGCGCTGCTCTTGCAGCGACCATCGGCTCGGATACGCCGCCGGAGCTCTTGATCCTCGACGAACCCACCAACCACCTCGACATCCACGCCATCGCGGCGGTGGAGGCGGGGCTGCGCGCCTACGACGGCGCGCTGCTGGTGGTGAGCCACGACCGCGATTTTCTCCAGGCGATCGGGGTGCAGCGGGAGATAGTGCTCTAGAGGAGCGACACGCTACCCCAGGAACTTCTTGAAAAACGCCAGTGTCGCCTGACGCATGCGCGGGGTCTCCTGGTGGCCGATGCCGGGTTCGCGGACGAGGAACAGAGTGTCCTCGCCGGCATAGGCGTGGGACATTTCGTGCCAGGCCATTTCGAAGGCCGGGATCGGGGTGAGGGCGTCCGCTTCGCCGATGCAGACCAGTTGCGGCCGGGGCGCGATCAAGGCGCCGATGGCGCCGGCATCGGCCTCGTCGAGCAAACCAGGGACGACGAGATAGATGCCGTGGCCGTCATGGGCGCCTGTCTCGATCATGGTGCGGAGGTCGGCAAAGCAGCAGAGATGGGCAACGGCGGTGACGCGCTCGTCGACGGCGGCGAGCCAGTAGCTCAGCGTACAGCCCATCGAGATGCCGAAGGCGCCGACCCGCATGTGATCGACGTCGTCGCGGGCGATGAGCCAGGTGAGGGCCGCCTGGTGGTCGGCGAGCATTTCGCAGATCAGCGACTTGTCGTGCCAGAGCAGCGCCTTGGAGAGAGCGCTCTCGGTCGTGGTGGCGCGCTGGCCGAAGACCGGCATGTCGATGCAGAGTGTCACGTAGCCGGCGCGCGCAAAGACAGGGCCGAGCGGATCGAGCAGGTACTCGCGGCCGTCCAGCAGCTCGTCGGCGCCGATATCGTAGCGGCCGCCATGTGAGTGGCCGTAAAGGATAGCCGGATGCTTCCCCGGGGTCGTGGGCCTCGTCAGGAGGCCGCGGACGCGTTGCCCGTCGATGAGAAGATCGAGCCGCTCCAGCACGTAGCCATCGCGCTGTTCGGTCTTCATGTTATAGAGGTTGATGCCGCGTGACTGCAGCCCGAAGAGATACTGCAGACGTTCGCGGCTGATGGGCATCTATTTCTCGTCGTCGGCCACGTGAACGAATTCGAGCGGCAGTGCCGTGGTGTACTTGATCTGTCCCATGGCGAAGGACGAACTTACGTCCGTGAGATTGATCTTCGAAATCAGCTTCTTGTAAAACGCGTCATAGGCCGCGATGTCCGGCACGACAACGCGCAGCAGGTAGTCGACCTCGCCGCTCATGCGGTAGAACTCAACGACCTCGTTAAAGTCCTCGACGACGGCGGAAAACTTCCGCATCCAGGTGTCGTTGTGCTCGTTGGTTCTCACCGATACGAACACCGTCACGCCGGCATTGATTTTGGTGGGGTCGAGCACGGCGACGCGGCCGCGGATCACTCCATCCTCTTCCATCTTCTGGATGCGGCGCCAGCAGGGCGTGGTGGAGAGGCCGACCTTGCGGCCGATCTCCGCCACAGGCGTGGTCGCATCCTTCTGCAAGAGCGCAAGGATCTTGCGGTCGATCTTGTCTAGAGCGATCTTAGCCCCCTGAAATGAGATTGCGCGGCCTGGAACAATTTTAGGGTTTCGCGCAAACGGCCCGCCGAGTTCGGTCATTTCAGCGCAAAGCTCTTGCGCCTGTCAACTCCCTGAAACCATCCCACAGCTGTTCGACGAGGCTCTTGCCGGGATCGCCGGTAGGGCCCTCGTCGCGCCAGGTTTTCGGGTCGACGAAGCGGCCCTGCCAGAGGCCGCGTCGTTCCGTCCGGGCCGCCGTGGCCTCGAGAACATAGCCCTCGGTGGCGAGGGCGAGGCCGGCGCGCACCATCGCCGCGCCGAGATCGTCGCCCGCGACCGAGCAACGGGCCAGCGTGCGGCCATACTTGTCGGTGCCCGCGGGCTGGCAATCGGCCTCGCGCCCGGCGACGAGGCGGGCGAGCTCGGCTCGAGCCTCGCGGCCGCAGGGCCACTCTGACCCTTCGGCGCGCCAACAGGTCTGGTCGAGCTCGGGGGCATCGATGCCGAGCAGCCGGACACGGTCGTTGCCCAGCCGCAGGCTGTCGCCGTCGGCGGCGATCGCCATGCCGGTGAAACGCGGCGGCAGCGGATCGAGCCTGGCCGCGAGCCAGACCGCCGCGAAAAGCAGCGCAATCGTACCGATCGCCGTCAGCCAGCGTGGCCGGCGGCGACCCAGCGCGTGCCCTGGTCGCGTCCACCTGGGCATCGCCGCGATGCGCTGCATTCGCCTTGGCTTCCCAACCACGCGCTTACTTCCCCTTAACCACGATGCCGATAGCATTTGACCCGCTAGCGTAGCGAAGGCGTGTGCTCTTCGCATCAGTGAGTACGAGTACCGCGTAATGCCTCAACCGCCCGCCATGGATGGCGACGTGCGCGCACAAATGGGACGCGACGTGCGTCGCAGCTCGCGCAACGCGGTGTTCGAGGCGCGGCAGAGGCTGACGTCGTCCTCCGGCACCCGTGCCAGCTTCGACTTCGAGCTGCTCGACGAATATGCGGATTCCCGCATCTCGGGCATGCTGGCGGTACCCGCCCTGCTCCTCATCCTCGCGCTCTTTGCCAGCCTTTTCGTCGGGCCGGCGCCTGCTGCACTGTGGGTCGGCACCGTCATTGCCGCGAACGTCGCGGTGGTGCTGCTCTGCAAACGGTTCAAGCGCAGCGACCGGCAGAAATTCAATCCTGCCCGCTGGAACACGAGCTTTACGGTCGGCGAGACAGTCTACGGTATCGCCTGGTCGACGCTGGCGCTCTTCACCCTTGTCTCCAGCGATCCGAGCCTTTCGGTGGTGATGTTCGCCATGGTGCTGGTCGGCATCGCCGCCAGTGCCACTTCCACGCGCACCCTGCCCGGCGCGACGCTGATGTCGACCATGCCGGCGGCCATGGCTGTGGCGATCAACCTCATCGTACAGGGTGGCCTGCTCAATTGGTCGCTCGCGGCAGTGATTGGTGGCGGCGAAATCTTTTTCGTCTATCTCGCCAAGCAGCTGCATCGCTCCGAGCTCGAGACCATCGAGCACCAGGCGGAAAAGGACGCGCTGATCCTCGAGCTCGAGGAAGCGCGGCACATGTCGGACGAAGCGCGGCGCCATGCCGAACAGGCCAATATCGCCAAGAGCCAGTTCCTCGCCACCATGAGCCACGAGCTCCGCACGCCGCTCAACGCGATCATCGGCTTTTCCGAGGTGCTGAAGTCGGAGCTGCTCGGGCCGCACCAAGTGCCGCAGTATAAGGAATATGCCGGGGACATCCATCGCTCCGGCCAGCACCTGCTCAACCTCATCAACGAGCTGCTCGACCTTTCCCGCATCGAGGCGGGCAAGTACGACCTCAACGAAGAAGTGGTCTCGCTCGTCGACATCGCCGACGATTGCCGCCGCATGGTCGAGATCCGTGCCAAGGCCAAGAACATCGATCTCGTCTTCAACTGCGACACCCACCTGCCAAAACTCTGGGGCGATGAACGCGCCATCCGCCAGGTGGTGCTGAACCTCCTCTCCAACGCGGTGAAGTTCACGCCGCAATCGGGCAAGATCGTGCTCGCGGTGAGCCGCAGCGCCGATGGCGGCCAGATGGTATCGGTGCGTGACAACGGCCCCGGCATCCCCGAGGACGAGATCGCCACCGTGCTCTCCTCGTTCGGCCAGGGGAGCCTTGCGCAAAAGACGGCCGAACAGGGCGCCGGACTCGGGCTCCCTATCGTCCAGAAGATCATGGAGCTGCATCAGGGCCGCTTCGACCTCTTCTCGAAGCTGCGGTTCGGCACTGAAGTGATCGCCACGTTCCCTCGCGCCCGTGTCATGGACGCCCTCGCCCCCGTGGTCGAACGGCCGGATCGGCTGCAAATCTTCTCGGAAGCCGGCTAAGCCGCAGTCATCGTGCTGACTGCCATCGCCGCGAAGGCCAGCGCATCGCGGCGGCGGGAGAACGGGTTGGCGTAGAGGGAGCGGGCGCCGCGGCGGTAGGCCAAGGCTTCTTCGATGATGGGGCGGTGGCGTGGATCGAACGTCTCGAGAGCCCAGCCGCCGGCCGTCGATTTCGAGGCCACCTCGCCGGTGGCGAGCGTGTAGTGCTGGCGCGAAATACCGAGCACACCCCAGGAGGGCATCGCCCGGCCGAACATGCCGAAGCCGCGGGCCGTCCATGGCCGCTCGGCATCGGCAAGCCAGCCGCGCCAATAGCTTGCGGCGTTCTGCTTCACCCAGGACTTGAGGCGCTCCGCATCATGCCACAGAGCGTCCTTGTCGAGCGCGCCGATCACCGGAATGCTGCGCTTGAGCTCGAACCAGGTGACCGGGTTACGGTTGCCGACGGCCTGTTCGAGAAAGACGCCGTCGTGCGACGTGGGCCCCTTCCCCAGGCTATCCGGACCTGCCGCCAACTCGCTCTCGGTAAGCCAGATGCCGTCGAGCAGCGGGAAGGTCGGGTCGCTGCCATAGGTACGGTGCAGGATGGTCAGCGCTTCGCTGTCCGCCTCGGTCAGCGGGCGCGACAGAACCGCAACGAAGTCGAGGTCGCTGCGTCCCGGCCAGAAGTCACCCTCGGCGATCGAGCCGGTCAGATGGAAGCCGATGATGAGGTCGGGGCAATAGCGGCGGATCAGCTCGGTGAGGGTCGCTGCCGCCAGATCGACGATCGATTTGGCGGCATCGTCCGCCATTACTGCTCCTTGCCGCTCACTGCTGCGCTCTCGAAGGTTGCCATGTTGAGGTGCAGATGCAACGCCGTCTTCGCCATGACGGCTGCGAGCGCGGCGCCGGTACCCTCCCCCAGGCGCATGCCGAGGTTGAGGAGTGGCGTCTTGTCCATGGCGGCCAGCGCCTTGGCGTGGGCGTGCTCGGCCGAGACGTGGCCGAAGATGCAATGGTCGATCGAAGCCGGGTTCACCGCGTGGGCGACGGCGGCGGCAGAAGTGGCGACGAAACCATCGACGATGACCGGGATTTTTTGCGCACGGGCCGCGATGAGAGCGCCGAGCATGGCGGCGATCTCGCGGCCGCCCACCCGGGCAAGGATTTTCAGCGGATCGTCGAGTTCGTCACGGTGGAGCGCGATGGCCCGGTCGACCGCATCGGCCTTGCGCATGAGGCCAGCATCGTCGACGCCGGTGCCACGCCCGACCCAATCGGCGCCAGTGCCGCCGTAAAGAGCTGCATAGATC
>DATCRS010000225.1:0-3888 GCA_036568845.1 Devosia sp.
GGTCGAGTTCGGAGCCGTAGTAGGCCTTGAGGAAGTCTTCGCGCTTGATGCCATAGCTCTCGGCGAGCCGCAGCAGCCGGCCCTCCAGCCGCACAAGACGCTTGTTGATGTCGTAGAGCTGCTCGACGAGGCTCTCGATACGGCTCTGGTTCAGCGACAGCGACTTCACGTCGCCGATCACTTCCGAGCGGAAGCCTTCGAGCTTCTTGGCATCGGCGCCGCCGATGGCGGTGCCGCGATCCTCGGCATGCTTGTCCTGGATCTTGCGCATCTTGCCATAGGCTTCGGCGATGCGGTCGAAGGTGGCGACCACCTGCGGCTTCAGCTCCGCTTCCATGGCCGAGAGCGACAGCGAATTCTCGAAGTCGTCGTCCTCTTCCTCGACCGGATCCTGCGGCGCCTGCGGCTCCTCAGGCACATAGTCGTCCTCGTCGTCACCCGACGAGGCGCGGCGCGGCGCGGGCTTTGCCTTTTCCTTCTTTTCCGGCTCGGGCGCCGGGGCAGCCTTGATGTCCACGAGGTCGGGCGACACCACCGGCGCCGCCTGCTTGGCGTCGGGGCCGGCATAGGTCGCTTCGAGGTCGATGATGTCGCGCAGCAGAATTTCCGCCGCCGCGAGCTGGTCGCGCCAGATGATGATGGCCTGGAAGGTCAGCGGGCTCTCACAGAGCCCCTCGATCATCGTCTCGCGACCTGCCTCGATGCGCTTGGCGATCGCGATTTCGCCCTCGCGGGAGAGGAGCTCCACCGAGCCCATCTCGCGCAGATACATGCGCACCGGGTCATCGGTGCGGTCGGAGCCCTCGCGGGTGTTGGACTTGCTCGCGACCGCCGTCCCGGTACGTTCCGCGACCTCGGTCGACTCCTCTTCGGCGCTGTCGGGCTCGGTCTCTTCGACCTCGTCCTCGTCGACCACGTTGATGCCCATGTCCGAGAACATCGCCATGATGTCCTCGATCTGGTCGGTCGTGACCTCTTCTGAGGGCATGACCGAATTCAGTTCCTCATAGGTCACGTAGCCGCGCTTCTTGGCGACCTTGATGAGCTTTTTTACTGCAGCATCGGAAAGATCGAGCAGCGGGCTGTCGGGGGCCTCCGTGGCCTGGCCGGCTTCCGGCTTCTCGGTTTCTTTCTGCGTCTTGGTTGCTGCCTTGGTGGCCATCTAGCTCTTTGCTCCGCGGGGCCCGCTGGGGTTGGGCGCCGTTTCTCTCTAAGTGGGCATGGCTCAACGCACGGTAAAGGCTGAACGGCTGGCTAGGTCTAGCGTTGCCGTCACGAGTTCGTCAGCGTTACGCATTGGACTGATTCGCCCATATGCGAAATCGCGCGTACCCGCTGCCTCGTCAAAAGCTGCGTGTCGCGCGTCCCGATAACGAACCGAAACCTTCTATCAATGCCTCAGTGCCATCGACGGTGGTTATCTGGTTCTGGATGTCCCGCAGCCTTTCGAAGGTTTCTTCGCTTGGGTCATCGCCCAGCGCCAATTCGGCTGCCTTGAGGGCCTTATTTAGCTCAACCGATTTGTAATGCAAGGCCAGCGCGTGCCTTAATCCGGTCTCGGCGTCGCCCTGGGCGATTTCCGCCCCGCTCTGCCACACCCCCTGCGCCCGCAGCACCTGCCGCATACGCTCGATTGTTTCTCCATGCCCGCGGGCCCCCAGGGCGGCCGCCAGGTCCTCGCCGGAAATGTCGTGGTCGCGGGTGACGAGGTCGAGCAGCGCCGTCAGCACGCCGCGCGCCGCCGGGCTGGGCAGTTCCAGCCCCGCCAGCGTCTCTAGCCGGCTTTCCGCGAGCGCCGGATGGTTGATGAGCGCGACGACGATGGCCGCCTCGCGTGGGGTGGCCTCGGGCACGCGGCCGGGTTTCAGCAACCGGGAATTGCGCAGAGTGTCGGAAACGACCACCCGTGGCAGCCCCCTGCTCCGCGCCTGCTGGCCGAACGGTGCGTTGCGGCCGCCGCCGCGGCCGCGTCCCTCCCACCGCGCCGCCCGGGCCGGCTGGAAGAAGGCCTGCAGCTTCTCGTCGAAGGCCTGCTGGTAGTGCCGCTTGACCGACTGGTCGCCGATCGACTGCGCCCGCGCCCGCAGCCGCGATTCGAGCGCCGCCCGCTCTTCCGGCGTTTCCGGCACCATGCCGCCGCTGGTTTCGAGGCTCCAGATCACATCCGACAGCGACCGCGCCCGGTCAATCACGTCGGCAAAGGCTGCTCGGCCTTGCGCCTTGATGAGGTCGTCCGGATCCTGCCCTTCGGGCAGCGTGGCGATCTTCACCGTCCGGCCCGGCTGCAGGAGCGGCAAGACAATACTTGCGGCGCGCTCGGCAGCTCGCTGCCCCGCCGCGTCGCCGTCGAAACAGAGGATGGGCGTCTCGCTCATCCGCCAGAGCAGGTTCAGGTGGTCCTCGGTCAGCGCGGTGCCCAGCGGCGCCACTGTGCCCTCGAACCCGGCCATTACCGCCGCGATGACGTCGAGATAGCCTTCCACCACGATCACGGGTTTGCCGGCCCGTGCCGCGTCGCGCGCGGTCTGGCCGTTGTAGAGCGTTAGCCGCTTGTGGAAGAGTTCGGTTTCCGGCGAGTTGAGGTACTTTGCCGGCACGTCGGCGCTCAGCGCCCGGCCACCGAAGGCGATGATCTTGCCGCGCAGGTCGGTGATCGGGAACATCACCCGGTTGCGGAACCGGTCATAGGTCAGCGGATCGTCGTCGCGCTGCGCCACAAGGCCGGTATCGATCATCTCCTGCGCCGACACACCATTGTTGGCGAGGTGTTCCTTGAGCCCATTGCGGCTGTCGGGTGCAAAGCCGATGCGGAATTTCGCCTGCGCCTGTGGCGACACCCCGCGCTCATGCAGGTAGCCGCGCGCCCGCGCCCCGATATTGTGCGCCAGCGCCGCCTCGAAATAGGCAGCCGCCAGTTCCATCACGTCGTAGAGCGACTTGCGCGCTTCCTGCCGCCGCTCCTCCCGCTCGTCCCGCGCCGGCATCGGCACGCCGGCGAGGTTGGCCAGCTTTTCCACTGCCTCGGGAAAACTCATGCCGCGGTTGTCGGTGAGGAACCGGAAATGGTCGCCGGTCACGCCGCAGCCGAAGCAGTGATAGATGCCCTTGCGGTCATCGGCGTGGAAGCTCGGACTCTTTTCGCCATGGAACGGACAGCAGGCCCAGTAGTCCTGCTTCTGCGGCTGGCTCTTGCGCTTGTCCCAGATGACATACTCCCCCACCACCTGCGAAATCGGCAGGCGGTTCCGGATCTCGTCCAGAAAGGTATCGGAGAAGCGCATGCGCCTAGGTAAGCACTGGGCGTGTCGAAGTCACCACTCCGGCAGGTTTCCCACAGGCACGATCCTTGGCACTGACTCGCCGCCCGACGCTACTCGGTACCGCGGCGTTCCCCCACCGGTCCCACGCCATCCGCCGGCTGTCATCCCTGCGAAAAGCAGGGACCCATGGTGCCGCAGACTTGAACCCCTCAGTCGTCATCCTCGGGCTCCGACCCGAGGACCCATTGCGCCACCGCTCAAGTGGAGAGATGGGTCCTCGGATCAAGTCCGAGGATGACGGTGGTTGGGTTAGTACCGCGCGAGAGCCGAGACGGAGGCCGGTTTAAAACACCGCGAAATGTGCGTGCGCGTCCAGCGCCTTACACGAAATTTCGCCCAACTTATCCCCGCGCTCTCCACCTATCGTAGATTCGTCCCGTCAACTCCGCGGTGGACGGGTAGCGCGACGAACGCTGGCGGAGAGATAGCCGGGAGGGGGAAGGGAGTCGTCCCAAGCCCCTGGGCCAAGCGCACGGAGTTGGGAAGGCCAACCGACCCACTCCCGACGCGCGGGACAATGCCAGAAACCCCGGTCCCCGGAGGCGGATGTCGTCTCACTAAACAAATA
>DATCRS010000226.1:0-2942 GCA_036568845.1 Devosia sp.
CCACAGAGCACTGACCTCTCGCACCCCTCCCCCTTGAGGGGAGGGGCAGGGGAGGGGGTTGGGGAAGCCAGTGCCGCCCGCCAAAACCCCCTCCCTCGTTCCCTCCCCTCAAGGGGGAGGGAGGCGAAACAGCGACATCGCGGTCGTGGCAAGCATCTCAGGCCACCTGCCCCGCCGCCCAGCCCGAGGCCCAGGCCCACTGGAAATTGTAGCCACCGAGCCAGCCGGTGACGTCCACCACCTCGCCGATGAAATAGAGGCCAGGCACCTGGCGAGCCATCATCGTGGTGGAGTCGAGATCGCGGGTATCGACTCCCCCCAGCGTCACCTCGGCGGTGCGGTAGCCCTCCGAGCCCGTGGGTTTGGTGGTCCAGCGCTGGATCGCCTCGACCACGGTGGCGATCTTCTTGTCCGAGAAATCGCCGATCATGTTCGGAATGCCGATCTCCTCGGCCATCATCTGCGCCAGCCGCTTGGGCATAAGCTCGGCCAACACGGTCTGCAGCCGCAGCTTCGGGGTGAAGACGCGCGCATCCTCGAGGACCTTGGTGAGGTCGCGGTCGGGCAGCAAGTTGACGCTGATCGGATCGCCCTCGCGCCAATAGCTCGAGATCTGCAGGATCGCCGGACCGGAAAGGCCGCGGTGGGTGAAGAGCAGCGCCTCGCGAAAGCTCTTCTTGTTGGCGCTGACGATCGCGTCGGCGGAAACGCCGGACAAGGGACCCATCCGCTCCATGATGCCCGGCTCGTAGGTCAGCGGCACGAGAGCTGGCCGGGTCTCGGTCACCCGCAGCCCGAACTGGGTGGCAAGGTGGTAGCCCTTGGCGGTCGCCCCCATCTTGGGGATCGACTTGCCGCCGGTCGCGACGATAACCGACGCAGCGGTTACATTCCCGGACGTCAGCGCGATTGTGAACCCGGCGTCGGATTTCTCCACCGTCTCGACCCCGGTGCCGAGTTCCAGCGTCACCCCGGCCTTCCCCATTTCGGCGGTCAGTAGGTTGATCACTTGCTGGCTCGAGCCGTCGCAGAAGAGCTGGCCGAGGGTCTTTTCGTGGAAGGCGATGCCGTATTTCCGCACCAGCGCGATGAAGTGCTCGGGCGGGTAGCGGGCCAACGCCGAGAGCGCGAAGCGCGGGTTCTGCGAAAGGAAGCGGTCGCGGCCCGCTGCCACCGTGGCGTTGATATTGGTGAAATTGCAGCGTCCGCCGCCGGAAATGCGGATCTTCTCGCCCGGCGCCTTGGCATGGTCTACGACCAGCACCCTGCGCCCGCGCTTCCCCGCCTCGATGGCGGCCATCATGCCGGCGGCCCCGGCGCCCAAAACCACGACGTCGAACTCTCTCATGGGCACCGGTCTTAACGAGTTCATTGACTCTTTGCCAATCTCGCGTAGAACCCCCGGCATTGCTTCGAGCAGGGCATCGGCCGTGGTCACCACCGCTCTACATTGCCGTTCCGTCGCGTTCCCGACCACCGGGACGTCGCCGCTCGTCGCCAAAACCACCAAAACCCGCTGAGCCGATCCCCGGGCCTCTCCCGCCGGGGAGCGGCCGGATGCTACGTGCCGCGGGCGGAACGCCCCGCGCGGGGGAACGGGTAAAGGACTGACAACAAATGGGTTATCGCGTCGCCGTCGTCGGAGCCACGGGCAATGTGGGCCGCGAAATGCTGAACATCCTCGCCGAACGCAAGTTTCCGGCTAGCGAGGTCATCGCGCTCGCGTCGGCGCGTTCGCAGGGCCAGGAGATCAGCTTCGGGGACAAGCGCCTCAGGGTGCAGAATCTCGAGCACTTCGATTTCAAGGGCGTCGACTTCGCCCTGATGTCGGCCGGCTCCGCTATCGCCAAGGAATATGGCGAGAAGATTGGTGCTACCGGCTGTATCGTGGTCGATAATTCGAGCTTCTGGCGTTACCACGCCGACGTGCCGCTGGTGGTGCCCGAGGTCAACGCGCATGTGCTCGACGGCTACATGGCGCAGAACGACCGCAAGAACATCATCGCCAACCCGAACTGCTCGACCGCGCAGCTCGTCGTGGCGCTGAAGCCGCTGCACGATTTCGCCACCATCAAGCGCGTCGTCGTCGCCACCTACCAGTCCGTCTCCGGCGCCGGCAAGGAAGGTGTGGACGAGCTCTGGGCGCAGACCAAGGGCATCTTCGTCAACGACAAGCCCGAAGCCAAGAAGTTTACCAAGCAGATCGCCTTCAACGTCATCCCGCACATCGATGTGTTCATGGAGGACGGCTACACCAAGGAAGAGTGGAAGATGGTGGTCGAGACCAAGAAGATTCTCGATCCCAAGATCAAGCTTTCCGCCACCTGCGTGCGCGTGCCGGTGTTCGTGGGTCATTCCGAGGCCGTGAACATCGAGTTTGAAAAGCCGATCACCGCCGACGAGGCGCGCGACATTCTCCGCGAGGCGCCCGGCGTCGCGGTGATCGACAAGCGCGAGGCCGGCGGCTACGCCACGCCGATCGAGGCGGTGGGCGAATACGACACGTATGTCTCGCGCATCCGCGAGGACGTGACGGTCGAGAACGGCCTTGCCCTCTGGGTGGTTTCCGACAACCTCCGCAAGGGCGCCGCGCTCAACACCGTGCAGATCCTCGAAACCCTGATCGAGCGCAAGCTGGTGGTGCAGAAGGCGGCCTAAGGGCTGCCGACTGCCATGACCCCACGCGACATCCTCCTCGCCGTTGCCGCGCCCCTGGTCTGGGGCATGAGCTTCATTGCCATCCGCTGGGGCGTCGACGAGGTGTCGCCGCTGCTGCTGACGGCGCTGCGCTACGTCTTCGCCGCGCTGCCGGCGGTGCTCTTCATCAAGCGGCCGCAGGTGGATTGGCGGGTGCTGGTCGCCTATGGCCTCGCCATCGGGGTGGGGCAGTTCGGCATTCTCTTCGTCGCCATCAAGCTCGGCATGCCGGCGGGCCTCGCCTC
>DATCRS010000227.1:0-2611 GCA_036568845.1 Devosia sp.
GTGTGGCGGATGGGCAGCGAACCCGCCAGTCGCCGCACGTCGGCCGGGCTATAGGTGCGGGCGATATTGCGCCAGCGATCCGGTGCATAGTCCGGGGCCGGGAAGCTCTCGGCGGGCGTTGGCTTGTCGAGCATCGTGGTCTCCTCCTTGGGCTTGGTTTGTTGTGGGTCTCAGGCCGGCACGCGTCGCGAGAACGTCGCGGCGACCAGCGACTGGCCGCGGAACAGTTCCGACGCGTCATTGCCCTCGGCCAGCGCGAACTTGTGGCGGCCGATGCGACCGGTGATCGCAAAGCCCAACTCGTCGAGACCCTGGGCGGTAAACTGGCGCATCGCCTCCTCGGTGGTGCGCGCGATGATGGTGACGAATTCCTCGGTTTCGGTGCGGGTCGTGTTCATGGCGTCCTCCTCGGTTGCGCTGTTTGTAAAACTTTGACACAGTGAGCGAGGACTGCAACAAGAAGCCGCCAAGGCCGCAGTAAAGCTGTCAAGCGTCTGTAAAGCACCGGCGCAAATCCGGTAAATCTTGTAAAGGAGGCGGCCGTGGAGGAGCTTCAGATTGGTGGCCGTATCGGCCGCCTGCGACGACAGCGCGCGATCTCGCAGGCCGATCTGGCGACGGCCATCGGCATCTCGGGCAGCTACCTCAATCTCATCGAGCACAACCGCCGCAAGATCACCGTGCCGCTGCTGTTGCGGATCGCCGGCTATTTCGGCGTCGAGCCAGGCGAACTCGCCGACAGCGACGAAGGCCGGCTGGTCGGCGAGCTGATGGAAATGTTCGGCGACGACGTTTTTGCCGACAGCGACGTCACCAATGTGGAAGTGCGCGACCTGGCCCACTCCAATCCGGTCGCGGCCCGCGCCATGCTCACCCTCTACGGGCGCTTCCGCGCCGGCTCGGGGGCGGTCCCCTCCGGTACGCTCGATGACCCCGAGCCGTTTCACCTGGCGACCGACCGCATCTCCGACTTCCTGCAGGAGCACGGCAACCACTTTCCCACGCTCGAGGCCGCGGCCGAGCGCATCCGCGCCGATATCGACAGTACCAGCGACGACTTCGCCTACGGGCTTCGAACCTATCTCTTCAACGTGTTCGGCACGGAGGTGAAGCTCGCCTCGCTGCCGCACGGCATCGCCCGCACCTATGATCGAGTGCGCAACCAGCTGCTCGTCTCCGACCTGCTGCCGCCGGACTCGGCGACCTTCCTCATCGCGCACCAGCTGGGGCAGATGGCCGCCGGTTCGGAAACCGATGAGCTCGTCGCCGAGCTGCCCGAGGGCGATGCGCCGGTGCTTGGCCGCAACGTGCTCACCGCCTATTTCGCCGCCGCGCTGATCATGCCCTATGGCCCGTTCTACCGGGCCTGCCGCGACACTCGCTACGACATCGAGCGGCTCGGCCGGCGGTTCGGCGCCAGCTTCGAGCAGGTGGTGCATCGCATGACCACGCTGCAGCGGCCGGGGGCCCTGGGCATCCCGATGCATCTGGTCCGCACCGACATCGCCGGCAACATCTCCAAGCGCTTTTCGCTCTCGGGCATCCACATTCCGCGCCACTCTGGCGCCTGCCCGCGCTGGAACGTCTACACGGCCTTCCTCAATCCCGAGCGGATCAACATCCAGATCTCGCAGATGCCCGATGGCGAGCGCTACTTCTGTATCGCCAGGACCGTCTCCAAGGGCGACTACCGCCACAACGCGCCGTTGCGGCACTTTTCCATCGGCCTCGGCTGCTTGATCCTCCACGCCAAGGAGATGATCTATTCGGATGGGATCGACCTCAACAATCCCGGCCAGATCGTTCCGGTCGGCACCGGCTGCCGCATCTGCCCGCGCATGGAATGCAGCCAGCGCGCTCACCCGCCCGCCAACCACCGCTTCCGCCTCGATGATGCGGTGCGGCCCGAAAGCATCTACGCCAAGATGATGTGAAACCGGCCCTTCAATGGGTCGTCGCTTCGCCCAGGTACTTGTAGAGCGTCGTTCGGCTGATCCCGAGAGCGCGAGCTGCAGCCGAGTGGTTGCCGCCGGCCTCGCTGACCGCCTTGCGTGCCGCGTCGCGCTTCACCAATTCGAGCCCTGCTTCAGACCCCGCATACGAGCATGATCGGGTGAGGGCGGCGGGCAGGAGATCGAGTCCAATGGTGCCATAGGCCGGCGCCAGCGCCGCGGCGGTGCGGAGCACGTTCTTGAGCTCACGGATGTTGCCGGGCCAGTCATATTGGCGCATCGCGGCGAGTGCTTCCGGTGCCAGCGTCGCCGGCCTTCCGTCATCGGCCTGCTCGCGCAGGAGGCGCGCGACGATCGCCTCGAAATCGGCACGCGTCCGGAGCGGCGGCAGGGTGACGCAATAGCCCGCGAGCCGGTGATAAAGATCGGCACGGAACCCGGCCTCGCCCAGGTCGCGATGGGTGGCGCTGATCACCCGTACATCGACCGGGACCTCCTTGCTGGCGCCAACCGGCGTGACCATTCGTTCCTGCAGCACCCGCAGCAGGCGGCTTTGCAGGTGGGCCGGCATATCGCCGATCTCATCGAGGAAGAGCGTCCCGCCATCGGCTTGCCGGATCCGTCCCGGCGCTCCGGTCCGCGAGGCACCGGTGAAGGAC
>DATCRS010000228.1:0-3121 GCA_036568845.1 Devosia sp.
AACTTGGTTGAGGCTTGGTCGAAGTGGCCCTGCCGGAGATCGTCCGCGGCCTTTTGCGCCAGGTCCTTCATGTCGGGCGGAATCTCGCCACCGGGGGAAAGATGCGGCCAGCGTTTCAGCGCCTCCTCGATCATCGGCACCATGTCGCTGTGCCATTCCTGCGCTTCCGAAAGCGGCGACTCGCCGTAGGCGCTGATGTAGGTCGGGTCGGCGCCGTGATCCAGCATGGCCTTGAGAATCACGGGCTGGTTGTAGTAGACGGCCCAGTAGACGTTCGCGCGATTTTCCCCGAAAGCGGGCGGCTGCGGATCGGCGCCGCCATCGAGGAAGATTTTCCCCATTTCCGGCTGGCCCTGTTGCATGCAGGTGAAGACCGAGCCGCTCTTGGGATCGGCCCCGGCCTTGATGAGTGTGTCGAACATCTCCCGGTTGCCGTGCTCGACGGCGGCGTTCAATTCGTAGCCCGCAGGTTTCAGCCCCTTGGAAATAAGCAGCTTCACCATGTCCAGGCGGTTGGCGTCGACCGCGGCGGGAATGAGGTTGTTGCCCCAGATGGTTGAGTTCTGCCTGGGATTCGCCCCGTTGTTCAGGAGCCAGACGACGTTGTCGAAATACTGCAGCGTCATGGAAAGCAGCAGCGGCGAGTAGCCGTAGCTGTCCTTCGCATCCGGCGACGCGCCCTTGGCCAGTGCCGCTTTCATGCCTTCCTGGCTGCCCTCGGCCGCGGCGATGAGCATCGCCTGATCCGCGTCGCTTTTCAGGCCGGGAAATTTTGCGCCGTGGTCGAGAAGCGTCTTGATCACCGCGCGCTGGGCGCCGATTTCGTTTCCTCGGGTTCCGCGGACGGAGCCGATCGCGGTTTGCAAGACGGTGATCCTGGTCACCGGCGTCAGACCGGGGACCGGATAGCTTCCGTTCGGATCGGCGCCCTGTTGCAGCATCGTTTCGAGCACATCGTGCGGAAAGACCGTGTGATTGTTCTGGAAGAGATAGGTGATCGCGGGATTGCCCTGCGCGTCCTTGATATTGAGATTGGGATGATGCCGCAGCAGCGCCCGGGCGGCGGGATAATGATTCGCGACGAGGACGGTCTTGAGCGGCGTATCAGTCCCTTCCTTCCCGCTCGGATCAAGCCCGGCGGAGACGAGGAGGTCGATGACCTTTTCCTCGCGCGCCTCGTAGTCGCGCAATTCCGCGGGCGTCAGGATCTCCCCGGGGAAGCCCTGGACGCCCTGTTGCGGCGGGACGAAATTCATGGCGTAGCCGAGGAGATTCCAGTCCTGGGAATCGGTCCACTTGATCTTCGCTCCCTTCTTCAGCATTGCCTCGAGCGCCTCGGGGCAATGGCTGCTGCCGGCCATGTACCAGGCCGCGGTGCGGCCGTATTTGTCCGGGATATCCACGTCCGCGCCGCGCTCGATGAGCAACTTGCAGACGGCGTCCTTCCCGCAATAGGCGGCCCAGGAGAGCGCCGTCATGCCTTCCTTGTCCTTCGCGTTGATGTCGGCGCCGTGATCGAGGAGGAGCGTGACCATCTCGATGCGGTTCTCGGCCCTCAGCGCCGCACCGGCGGTCTCCGCCAGCGGGCTGCGAAAATAAGCAGGATCGCTTTTCAGCTTCACGCCTTTGTCGAAGAGATGCCGCGCCACCGCGACCTTGTTCCATGCGATGGCCCCCTCCAGCGCCCCGGCACCGCCGTCGGCGGGTTTCACGCCAATGGTCTCGAGGTGCATGAGCAGTTCCAGCCGACCGTTCTCGGCGGCCTTGTCGTAAAAATCGGCCAGCTTCTTCGCGTTGGCGGCGGTGTCCGGCTTCTGCGCCTTGGCCCAGAGCCAGTCGAAGGCCGGCACCTGCCCGGCCTTCACGGCGTAGTCGAGCAGGGTGTCGATTTTTTTGGCATCGAGCGGCTTTTGCGCATCGCGCTTTTTCAGGCCGTCGACGTTTCCGGTCGCGGCGTCGTAGCGGTCCGGATCGACGGCGGCGCCGGCGGCGATGAGCATGTCCGCGATCTCCTTGTTGCCGTTCTTCAGCACCTGGTTGATGGTGGCGTGCCAGTCGCTCGGATCGCCGGCCGGCTTGACGCCGTGATCGAGGAGCAGGCGGACCATCTTCGGGTCGTTGGTGAAGTAGGCGGCGTCCGACAGGATGTCGCCGACGCCGCTCTTCAAATTGACGGCGGGAATCTTGTAGCCGTGCCGGAGAAAGGCGGCGACGAGCCCGACCTTGTCGCCGATGACGGCGTTGCGGAAGGCGCTTTCGTAATCACGGACTTGATCGATGCTGCCGTTCGTAAAATCGACGGTGCCGAAGGGATCGTCGCCGTCGGCCTGGGCCTGCTGGGCGTAGGAATAGGCGCCGGCGGCGACGAGGGCGGCGGCGATCAAGGCGAGCGCGAGCGGTGCGGACCAGGCGCGGCGGGGCGCGCGGATCTCGCGCTGGCCGAGGATGCGGCGGACGCGGTCGAGCAGGGCGCCGTCGGTGGCGGCGAGCGTGAGGGCCATGGGGCCGGCGCTGCTTTCGGCGAGTGCGGCGAGCGCGGAGACGTAGGCGAGCCGGTCGCCGAGGACGCGAACGGCGAGATCGTCGCAGCAGTTTTCCCGCTCGGCGCGGATGGCGCGGCCGATCCACCAGACGGCGGGGTGGTAGAAGAGGAGCGTCTCGACGACGAGCTGGAGGAGGTTGATGAGGTAATCGTGGCGGCGGATGTGGGCGAGTTCGTGGACGAGGATCGCCTCGATTTGGTCGGGCGGCAGCGAGGTGAAGAAGGCGGCGGGGACGATGAGCACCGGTTTCCACCAGCCGAAGACGGAGGGAACGTCGACCTGCGCGGAGGCGATGAAGCGGATGGCGCGCGAGATTTGCAATTGGGCGCGGAGCGCGTCGAGGCGGTTGCGCCAGTGAGCATCAACAACGGGCCGGCCCGCGTCGCAGAGGTGGTGAAGGGTGAGCCAGCCGAAGACCAACTGGGAGCTGAGGATGAGGACGCCCACGCCCCACGCGAGGACGAGATAGGGGAAGACGGCTTCCAGAATTTGGCCGGGACGAGGTGGAGAAGCGGGCGGCGGCAAGTTGGAAACGGAGGCGTGAGTAATCGACGGGGTGGGCGCGGACGATGCGGGAG
>DATCRS010000229.1:0-5979 GCA_036568845.1 Devosia sp.
ATAAAGCCATTGCTTTCGGTCGGCGGCTGGCTATTGTCCGGCCGGACCGGCACCCGGTCGCCTATCTCTTGAAGGACCATACTATGGCCGGTGACGACACCTCGCCCCCGATCGAATCTCGTGCCGACCTCATCTGGTCGATGGAGCGCGGTTCGAAACCCCGTTCGGAATGGCGCGTCGGCACCGAGCACGAAAAGCACCTTTACCGCAAGAATCCGCTCGGCACGGTGCCCTACGAAGGCGAGGACGGTGTTCACGCGCTGCTCAAGGGCATCGAGGGTCGCACCGGCTGGCATCCCTTCTTCGATCGCGACAATCCGATCGGCCTCAGAAACCTGGGCGACATCGGCGGCATCTCGCTCGAGCCGGGTGGCCAGTTCGAACTCTCCGGCGCACCGCAGGAGACCATCCACGGCACTGCCGCCGAACTCAAGGCACACCTGCAGGACTGTCGGGCCATCGGCGAAGAGCTCAACATCCACTTCCTCAGCCTCGGCGTGACCCCGATCTGGGCGGTCAAGGATATCCCGGCCATGCCGAAGTCCCGCTACGGCATCATGACGCCCTACATGGACAAGGTCGGCACGCTCGGCACCTCGATGATGTACCGCTCGGCCACCGTGCAGGCCAACCTCGACTTCTCCGATGAAGCCGACATGCGCAAGAAGCTGCGCGTCTCGCTGGCTCTCCAGCCCATCGTCACCGCGCTTTTCGCCAACTCACCCTTCGTCGACGGCAAGCCCTCGGGCTACCTGACGTTCCGGTCCCATATCTGGCTCAATACCGACAATGCCCGCACCGGCATGCTGCCCTTCGTCTTCGACGAGGGTTTCGGCTTCGAGCAGTATGCCGACCACGCGCTCGACGTGCCGATGTATTTCGTCATCCGCAACAAGCGCTACATCAACGTCGCCGGCGAGAGTTTCCGCGCTTTCCTCGAGGGCAGGCTGCCCCAGCTGCCCGGCGAGAAGCCGACGCGGAAGGATTGGGAAGACCACCTCTCGACCCTCTTCCCGGAAGTCCGGCTGAAGCAGTTCCTCGAAATGCGCGGCGCCGACATGGGCGATGAAGCCCATATCAACGCCCTGCCAGCACTCTGGGTGGGCCTGCTCTACGACGACGCCGCGCTCGAAGGCGCCTGGCAGCTGGTGAAGGACTGGACCAACGCCGAGCGCCAGCAACTCCGCGAGGCCGTGCCGAGAACCGCGCTCGCGACGCCGTTCCGCTCCGGTACCGTGCTCGACATCGCGACGGAGGCTGTGGCCCTCGCCAAGGCCGGTCTCGCCCGCCGCGCCGAGGTCGACAACGGCAAGGACGAGACCACGTTCCTCGCCCCGCTCGAAGAAACCATCGCGCTCAAAAAGACACCGGCCGAGCGCTGGCTCGACCGGTATCACGGCGATTGGCAGGGCGACCTCACCCGGGTTTTTGAAGAAGCCGAGCTCTAGCGGCTACTTCGTCTGCGCCCGCAGCACGCTGCCGCCCATCCAGGCCCCGACCCCGACAAGGACCACCGCCAGCAAGAGGCCGATCCAGACGATCGGCGCATCGAATGTGCCGAGAAACACCGCCCGCAGCGCCTCCACGATATGCTTGAACGGGTTGAAGTCGGAAACGATCTGCAGCCAGCGCGGCGCCAGGCTCATCGGCAGGAGGATACCCGAGAGCAAGAGGATCGGCAGCGCCAGCGTGTTGACCATCGGCGCCAGTGCATCCTCGCTCTTGGTGGCGATGCCGATGGCGTTCGAGGTGAACGAGAACGCCGCGCCGAGCAGCGCCACCAGCACCAGCCCGATCAGAAACGCGCCGAGCGGGATGCGCAGGCCCATCAGGAACGACGCCCCGACGAGCACGATCCCCTGCACGGTGATCACCACCACGTCGCGCAGCGTCCGCCCCGCAATGATCGAGATGCGCGATGCCGGCGAAACCAATTGCCGGTCGATCACCCCGGACCGCCACTCGGCAATGATTCCGAAGCCGACGAAGAGGCCGCCAAAGATGCCGAGCTGAACCAGGAGGCCCGGCACGAACACCTGCCAGGCATCGCCGGTGAAACCCGATCTTGCCGCCACGGTCTGCAGCAGCGGACCGAACAGCGTCAGGTAGAGGATTGGCTGCATCAGCCCGATCAGCACCCACATCGGCTGCCGCAGCGACAGCCCCAGGGCGCGAGAAAAGATGATCCAGGTATCGCGGAAGAACGTCATTTCACTGTCCTTGGTGTCCCCGGACCTCGTGGTTCGACATGCTCAACATGAGGTCCTCACAAGTATCTCAGTAGCCTCATGGTGAGCGTGTCGAACCACGAGGCGTGGCACTCAGTCCCTCAGGCTCCGCCCGGTCAGCGTCAGGAACACATCGTCCAGCGTCGGCCGGTTGACATCGACGCCGATGGCGTCGATGTCCGCCCGAGCCAGCGCGCCGAGCAGCTGCGGCAGGGCGCGTCCGCCATCGGGCACGTGGAAGCGGACGACGTGCACGTCGACGGCCGGCTCGTCCGCCCCGTCCAGCTTTCTCGCAATCTCCGCCGCCTGCGTTGCGTCGCCATCCGTCCGGAGAGTCAGCGTAATCGTGTCGCCGGAGACCCGCTGCTTCAGCTCCCCCGGCGTCCCCTCGGCGACAATGGTGCCGTGGTCGATGATGAGGATGCGGTCGGCGAGCGAATCCGCCTCATCCATATAGTGCGTGGTGAGGAAGATCGTCGTCCCCAGTTCGTCGCGGAGCTTGCGGATATGGGTCCAGAGATTGGCGCGGCTCTGTGGGTCGAGCCCGGTCGAGGGCTCGTCGAGGAACACCAGCCGCGGCTGGTGGATGAGCCCCATGACGATGTCGAGCCGCCGCCGCTGCCCGCCCGAAAGCGAGCCGCAGGTCCGGTCCCACACATCGCCGAGGTCGAGAGCCGTCAGCAGCTCCTGGCCGCGGGCCTTCGCGGTAGCCTTGTCGATGCCGTAGAGCTGCGCGTGGCTCACGATCTCCTCGCCCGCCTTGGCCTCCGGTGAGGTCGAGCCAGCCTGGCTCACATAGCCGATCTTGCGGCGCACGCCGACCGGATCGGCCCGCAGGTCACTTCCCGCCACGGTCGCGCTGCCGTCCGTCGGCTCCAGCAGCGTGCAGAGCATCTTCAGCGTCGTCGTCTTGCCCGCGCCGTTCGGCCCCAGGAAACCGACGATCTCGCCTTCGGCGACGCTGAGGTCGATGCCGCGCACCGCCTCCACCGCCTTGCCCTTGGCGCCGCGCGCCTTGAACGTGCGTTTGAGGCCCTGCGCCTCGATGATCGGTTGGTTCACTTGCACCTCGGGTGTGAATTGCGGCGAAGGCTGTCGGTCGACGGCGCGCCGGAGCGGCGCGTAGGCCTGGGCTTGCGGGGTCATGGCGGCTCCTGAGTCTCGGCGGCCCGCATCAGACAACACTTCGTTATCGGCTGCTTGATGGAGCTTGCCCATCCGGCCGCCGTTCCCGCATGTGTTGCCGATGAGAGTCTTGTATCAGCGAAAGGCTTAGCGTAAAAGCATCTTATGAATCAAGATATCAACCCGTCAAGAGGAAATGACATCGCGGCGATGGCCCTGCGCTTCAAGGAGGCGGTCCGGGCCAACCAGTCGGCCACCGACGTCTTCGACGAAACCCTCGCCGCCTTCCTCGGCATCAACCGCACCGATGGTCGTTGCCTCGACGTCATCGACCGCTTCGGCAAGGTGAGCGCCGGCCAGCTGGCCAACGAAAGCGGCCTGACGACAGGCGCGGTCACCGCCGTCATCGATCGGTTGGAAACCGCGGGTTATGTGCGCCGCGTCCGCGATCCGGTCGACCGCCGCAAGGTCTGGGTCGAGCTGACCGACGAGATGCGCGGCATCATCGAGCGCGTCTTCGGCTTCTACATGCGCGGTGGCGGACGCATCATGGAGCGGTTCAGCCCCGGCGAGCTGCAGGCCATCATGCGCTTTCTGGGCATCGGCACCTTCCTCAACACCGAGATGGCCGCCGCCCTGCGCGAGCATCAGGATCGTGGCGCCACCACCCCCGCCGCCCGCCTCCTCGCCGCCCGCGCTTTCGAACGCGCCATGCAAGCCAACGAAGCCCGGCTGAACGCCGAGATTGATGAGATGGAGCGAAGGTACGGGAAGGGCAGGGAGGACTGAACCGCCTGTCCTCTTCTACTCCGCCGCCATCGGTAGGGCGTCCTTGCCTTCGAGGTTGCCCATATTGGCGATGATGTGGCTGGCCAGCGCATCGTAGATGCCGCCATAGGCGTGGCTGGCGCGCATGATGGCGATCTGGGCGTCGCGCAGGCGGGGCAGGTCCTTGTCTTCCGAGATCACCCGCATGCCCGGCTGCAGCGCGCTTTCGGGCAGGAAGCCGACGGCGAGGTCGGTGAGCACGGCGCTGGCGATGGCGATGGCGTTCGACGAGGTATAGGCGACGCGGTAGTCGCGGCCGATGCGGTTCAGGACCTCGATCGCGTTCTCCTTCCAGCAGCAGTGGAGGCCGCCGGCAATCGGCAGCGGCTCGGTGTTGAGCGCCTGACCGCCATGCGAGGCGACCCAGAACATGCGCTCGGTACGAAACAGCTCGCCATATTCCTGGCTGGTGCCCTGGGTGAAGACGATGAGGTCGTACTTGCCGGTCTTCATGCCCTCGATCAGCTCTTCGGAGGGCTGTGTGCGCACGTCGACCACGATCTTGGGATGGGTGCGCTGGAAGCTCGAGAGAATCACCGGCAGCAAGCGGACCGCATAATCGTCCGGCACGCCAAAGCGGATCGAGCCCGAAAGATCGCCATCCGAGAAGAGATCCATGATCTCCGCATTGGTCCGCAGCATTTTGCGCGCCCGTGCATAGAGCGCCTCGCCGTGGCTGGTGAGTGTCACACTACGTCCATCCCGGGTGAGTAGGCTCCGTCCGAGCCGCTCTTCCAGCCGCTTGATCTGCATGGAAACGGCCGACTGGGTCTTGTTCACCCGCCGCGCCGCCTCGGTGAAGCTGCCGCAATCGGCGATCGCGCAAAAGCTCTGCAACTGGTCCAGATCGAGGGGCGTGCTCATCGAAGGGCTCCATCACCGATTTTGATGATCGGGATGAAATCTATTTGTTGGATTTATGGAAGGCAAGGGCGCATATCACTGAGTGTCGGCGCAACGACGCGACCGGCCGCCCCTCCCGGCACTCCCCCGCCGGGTCCTTTTGAAATGTTGGAGAAGTTCCATGGCTTACTTGCTTTCGAGCGAGCGGCCGGCCGTGGCCGCTGCGCAGACCAATCCGGTTACTAGCTTCTTTGGCTGGATCGCCAAAGCAGCCAGGGCCCGTCGCCAGCGCCGTGCGCTCGCGGACCTTCTCGAGTTCGACTCCGCTCTGCTGGACGATATTGGTGTCAACCGGCAGGACCTCTTCGATGCCATGCATTCGCCGCGCAGTGGCGAGACGCTCAATCAGCGTCGCGCCGCCGCCGCCCGCCATTGGCTCAATCCCTGATTGTGCCGATCTCCGGACTGTCCCACCCGACAGTCCTGTTTCCTGACAAACTGCCGGGTCCTCGGACCCGGCTTTTTTGTTTCAAGTGCCATTCCGCGTCCGAACCTGACATGAAGCGGCTCCTTCGCCCTTCGCCCTTCGCCCTTCGCTGGCGCCGGCGGGTGTACGCCACGCGCTAACCCCCTGCGCGCATAGCGCTACGGGCATTCTTCGCCGGCAAAGGCCCACTGGACCATCCCTGGTACCACGCCTCGTGGTTCGACAAGCTCACCATGAGGCTACTGGAGCTCTCGGTTCACTACAGGGAGCCGGCGACCTCCGAAGAACCTCATCCTGAGCCCCGTCGAAGGAAGGATCGGGCACACCGATGCACCGGCCGGGCATGACCCTCCGGGGATGTCAAAGAGCGTGACGGGCCCGGAGGCGGATACCGCCTCTGGTATTTGTTTAGTGAGACGACATCCGCCTCCGGGGACCGGGGTTTCTGGCATTGTCCCGCGCGTCGGG
>DATCRS010000230.1:0-6375 GCA_036568845.1 Devosia sp.
GCGTATCGAAAAGCTCGCCAACGAAGTCATCGATGGCTTCGAGGGCAACGGCGCGGTCGAGCTGATCAAGGCTTTCGCTGCGCCGATCCCCGCCGTCGTCATCGCCGAGATGATCGGGTTGCCGGCGGAGATGGCGCCGCAGCTGCTCAACTGGTCCAACCGCATGGTGGCCATGTACATGTTTGGCGTCAGCGAGGCGACCGAACACGACGCCAACGCCGCATCGAAGGACTTTGTCGACTACCTCCGCTCAGTCATCGCCGACCGGCGCAAGGCGCCGAAGGGCGACCTCCTGAGCCATATGCTGACGGCCGAGGTGAACGGCGAAAAACTCTCAGAGGATGAGGTGATCTCAACCTCCATCCTGCTGCTCAATGCCGGACATGAGGCGACCGTCCACACCACCGGGAACGGCGTGAAGGCGATTCTCGAGAGCGGCATCGATCCGCAAATGCTCTTCTCTGCCGACGCGCAGACAGAGGCGACGGTGGAGGAATGCATCCGTTACGACGCCCCACTGCACATGTTTACGCGCTATGCGCTGAGCGATCTCGAGCTGGACGGTGGGTTGAAGCTCCGGAAAGGCGATGTGATCGGGCTGATGCTGGCCGCCGCTAACCGGGACCCGTCACGGTTCGGCAACGCTGGAACTTTCGATCCCTTCCGCACCGACGGCGCGAATGTCAGTTTTGGCGCCGGCATCCATTTCTGCATCGGCGCCCCACTGGCGCGGATCGAGATGCAGGTGGCGATGAGGGTGCTGTTCGAACGGCTGCCAACGCTGCGGCTGGCCGAGGCGCCCGCCTACAAGGACGTCTACCACTTCCACGGACTGGACACGCTGAAGGTGGCCTGGGGCTAAAGGTCAGACAGCACCAGGGGTAACAGACCGGGGAGATCCTCGGCCGTCATGCCGGGGCCGCCGAAGAGCTGCGCCGCGGCGCCGTGGACCCAGACGGCGGCGGATGCTCCCTCGAAGCCGGACATGCCCTGCGCCAGGAGGCCCGCGGTGATGCCGGCGAGCACGTCTCCTGCCCCCGCCGTGCCGAGCCAGGCGGGCGCGTTGGAATTTATGACGGCCCGGCCATCGGGCGCCGCGACGACCGTATCGCTGCCCTTGAAGATGAGAACCGCGCCCGAGCGTTCGGCTGCTGCCCGCGCCTGCTCGACTTTCGTGCCCTCGATTTCGCCGAAGATGCGCTTGAACTCGCCAGCGTGCGGTGTGAGCACCACGGGGCGGTCGCTGGCCTTGACGGCAGAGAAGAGCGTCTCCGGATCGTCCTTGAAGCTGGTGAGGGCATCGGCGTCGAGCACCGCTGCGGCGCCGCTTTCGAGGATGGCGTGGACATTCATCCGCGTCGCTTCGCCGACGCCAGCCGCGGGTCCGATAACCGCCGCCTTCACCTTGTGCTGCTCGATCAGCAGCGACAGTCCGGCGGCGCCATCCGTGGGCTTCAGCATGACGGCAGTGACGTGGTGGGCATGGACCAGCAGCGCCTGCTGGCCGCCGGTGAGGGTCACGAGCCCGGCGCCGGAGCGCAGGGCAGCAGTGGCCGCAAGTCGGGAAGCACCGGTCTGCAGCGGCCCGCCGGACATCACCAGCACATGACCGCGGTCGAACTTGTGCCCCTCCGACGAAGGGTTGGGGATAGTCCACAGGTCGGGGCCGTTCTCCCAGAGCTGCGGCCCTATTGCTTCCAGAACCGCATCCGGGATGCCGATATCGGCGACGATCGTCTCCCCGCAAAGGGAGCGTCCCGGCAGCAGCAGGTGTCCCGGCTTCTTCCGAAAGAAGGTGACAGTGAGATCGGCCTCGACGGCGACACCCCTCGCCTGCCCTGATTTTCCATCCAAACCGCTCGGCACGTCGACAGCGACAACCTTCGCCGCGGAGGCGTTCACTACCTCGATCAGGGCCCTGAGCGGCCCCTCGACGTCCCGATCCAAGCCAGCACCAAGCAAGGCATCGACGATCAGCCCCGCGTCGCCGACAACCTCCGGCGTCGCGTCGGCCACTTGCCCGGTCCATCTGCCGGCGTGCTCAGCCGCCTCGCCCTTGAGCCTTTCGACGCTGCCGAGCATGGCCAAGCGGACCAGCCAACCGGCCTCGCGCAGCTTTCGGGCGACGACGAAGCCGTCCCCGCCATTGTTCCCAGGCCCGCAGAGCACCAGCGTCTCGACCTTCTCGAAACGCTCGAGGATTTCGCGGGCGACCGCCGCGCCGGCATTCTCCATCAGATCGAAGAAGGGCGTTCCCACTTCGACCGCCAGCCGGTCGGCGCGGGACATTTCCTCCGGGGTCAGCAGCACATTCTGGTCGCTCATGCCCCAACCCTAACCGCCCGGCGCGCAAACAAAAAGGCCGCCCTCGAGGGCGGCCTTTTCAAATCCGGGACCGGCTGGCCTCAGTGGTGATGCTCTTCCGGAACCTCGTCCTCGTCGGCCGCGATGATGCGGGCGAGTTCGGCGCGGGTCATCGGCTTGTCGGTCGAGGTCGCCTGCTCGGCGACGAAATCGACGACCTTGTTCTCGAACACCGGGGCGCGGAGGCCGGCAAGAGCCTGCGGGTTCTTGCGGTAGTAGTCGTAGACCTGCTGTTCCTGGCCGGGGAAGCGGCGGACTTCGGCGATCAGCGCCTGCTGGTGCTCTTCCTCGGTCACATCGATCTTGTTCTGGTTGCCGATTTCGGCGACGACCAGCCCGAGACGCACGCGGCGCTCGGCGATCTTGCGATACTGCTCGCGGGCGGCCTCCTCGGTGGTGCCTTCGTCCTCGAAGGACCGGCCGTGGTGCTCGACCTCGTGCACGACGCGCTGCCAGATGGTGTTGAACTCGGCCTCGACCAGGTCGGCGGGCACGTCGAACTTGTGGCCTTCGTCCAGCGCATCGAGAATCTGGCGCTTCGTGGCCTGGCGGCTCATCGAGGCCAGTGCGGCAACCATCTGCTCGCGCACCGCTTCGCGGAGCTTGTCGACGCTTTCGAGGCCAAGGGTCTTGGCGAAATCGTCATCCAGCTCGCCCGCCTTGGGGCCATCGACATGCAGGATGGTAACCTCGAAATCGGCCTTCTTGCCGGCCAACTCTTCCTGCGCATAGTCCTTGGGGAAGGTGACCTGAATGGTCTTGGTCTCACCCTTCTTCATGCCCACGAGCTGCTCTTCGAAGCCGGGGATGAACTCGCCCGAGCCGACGGTGAGGTGCGAGTGGTCGGCGGTGCCGCCCGGGAATGCCTTGCCGTCGATGGTGCCCTTGAAGGCGAGTCCGAGGCGGTCGCCGTTTTCGACGACGCCCTCATCGCCCTTGTCCTCGTAGCCGCGCTGCTGCGAAAAGACGCGCTGCACTTCCTTGTCGACATCGGCTTCGTCGATCTCGACGACCGGCTTTTCCAGCTTGACGGACTTGAGGTCCATCAGGGTCACGGGGGGCAGCACTTCGTAGCTGACGTCGAAGGACAGGTCTGACTGGCCGTCTAGCACCTGGTTGATGGTCTGCTGGTCGTCCGGCAGGTCGATCTTGGGCTGCGTCGCGGCACGCTCCGAGCGATCCTCGAGCGCCTTGCCGACGGTGGTGTTGATGGCGTCGCTCATCACTTCCGACATGGCCGAGCGGCCATAGACCTTCTTGAGGTGCGTCATCGGCACCTTGCCGGGACGGAAGCCCTTGATGTTGGCCTTGTCCTTGAGCTCGTTGAGGCGCACATCGAGGCGCTCGTTGAGGTCGGAAGCCGGGATGACCACGGCCAGTTTGCGCTTGAGGCCCTCATTGAGGGTTTCGGTGACCTGCATTCGGTACGATCCCGTTCTAGTGTCTCTGTTGGCCGAGGGTTCCGTGCCTGCACGCAGAAACGCGGCTGGTGCGGGTGAGAGGGCTCGAACCTCCACGCCTTGCGGCGCTGGAACCTAAATCCAGTGCGTCTACCAGTTCCGCCACACCCGCAAAGGCGCACCCGTCGGCCGGGTCGCGTCGCATATATGGGAAGAGCGGCACGCAGTCAAAGGATGAACGCGGCATTGCCTGCGAGTGGGATTTCACGGCGAGTGGCCGCCGCCCGCCCAAAATCCCGGCAGCCCAGATCGATCAGATCTGCCAGGTTGACTATTTCGGCACCAGAGTGCCCATTGTTTGAGCATGGCGCGTCGCTGCAACATCATTCATTTGATGAGCAAAAGCCTCTATGGTCTTGCTCTCGATGATGAAATCTCGCTGCGGATTCGCTGGCACGCCCCCTGCATACGAACGGGAAGCGCCCGGATACGGCGCACTTGGAGGCCGGAATGAAAAAGATCGAGGCTATCGTAAAGCCTTTCAAGCTCGATGAAGTCAAAGAGGCGCTGCAGGAAGTCGGCCTGCAGGGCATCACCGTGACCGAGGCCAAGGGCTTCGGGCGGCAGAAGGGCCATACCGAGCTCTACCGTGGCGCGGAATATGTCGTGGATTTCCTTCCCAAGGTGAAGGTCGAGGTTGTGTGCCCCGACGATCTCGCCGAGAAGGCCATCGAAGCGATCCGCAACGCTGCACAAACCGGCCGCATCGGCGATGGCAAGATCTTCGTCTACACCATCGAACAGGCGATCCGTATCCGCACTGGCGAATTCGGCGACGACGCGCTCTAGGCGCGGCCGTCGACGCTAAAGAACACGCGAAACACCAGACTTACAGGGGAACCATATGACCACTGGTAGCGACCTCCTCAAGAAGATCAAAGACGAGGACATCAAGTACGTCGACCTGCGCTTCACCGACCCGCGCGGCAAGCTGCAGCACGTCACCATGGACGTCTCCGTCGTCGACGAAGACCTCTTCGAGGAGGGCACGATGTTCGACGGCTCCTCGATCGCCGGATGGAAGGCGATCAACGAGTCCGACATGGTGCTGATGCCCGATCCGAATTCGGCCTATATCGACCCCTTTTTCGGCGCTTCGACCCTCGCCATCAACTGCGACATTCTCGAGCCGCTGACCTACCAGCCCTACAACCGCGACCCACGCACGACAGCCAAGAAGGCCGAGGCTTACGTCAAGGAACTCGGCCTGGGCGACTCCGTCTATTTCGGCCCCGAGCCCGAATTCTTCATCTTCGACGACGTCCGCTTCTCGAACAGCACCTACAAGGTGGGTTTTGAAGTCGACCACTCGGAACTGCCGTCCAACAACGACACCGAGTACGAATCGGGCAATACCGGCCACCACATTGGCCTGAAGAAGGGCTACTTCCCGGTGCCGCCACTCGACAGCGCGCAGGACATGCGCGGCGAGATGCTGCAGGCGATGAAGGAGATGGGCGTTACCGTCGAGAAGCATCACCACGAAGTGGCTTCCGCTCAGCACGAGCTCGGCATCAAGTTCGCGCCGATCATCAAGTCGGCCGACGACGTGCAGATCTACAAGTACGTGATCCAGCAGGTCGCCCAGGCCTACGGCAAGACCGTGACCTTCATGCCCAAGCCGATCTACGGCGACAACGGCTCGGGCATGCACTGCCACCAGTCGATCTGGAAGGACGGCAAGAACACCTTCGCCGGCGACCAGTATGCCGGCCTCTCGATGGACGCCCTCTACTACATCGGCGGCATCATCAAGCACGCCAAGGCGATCAACGCCTTCACCAACCCGACCACCAACAGCTACAAGCGCCTGGTGCCGGGCTTCGAAGCTCCCGTGCTGCTCGCCTACTCGGCGCGCAACCGTTCGGCCTCGTGCCGTATCCCCTTCGGCCAGTCTCCGAAGGCCAAGCGCGTCGAAGTCCGCTTCCCCGATCCGTTGGCAAACCCGTATCTGGGCTTTGCGGCCATGCTGATGGCCGGCGTCGACGGCATCAAGAACAAGATCCACCCGGGCGACCCGATGGACAAGGACCTCTACGAGCTGCCGCGCGAAGAGCTCAAGCAGATCCCGACCGTATCGGGGTCGCTGCGTGAAGCGCTGGAGAATCTCGACAAGGACCGCGACTTCCTCAAGGCCGGTGGCGTGTTCGATGACGACCAGATCGACAGCTACATCGAGCTCAAGATGACCGAGGTCATCAAGTTCGAGCACACTCCACACCCGGTCGAGTACGAGATGTACTACTCGGCTTAAAGCCGAACTGGACGGACGAATTTGAAAAGGGCGCCCCACGGCGCCCTTTCTTTTTGCCGTGCCACGCCTCGTCCTTCGACACGCTCAGGATGAGGCTACTGGATACCAATGAGGGCCTCATGCTGAGCTTGTCGAACCACGAGGTCCGGGGTCGCCGGCATCGTATTTAACTTTCTGGTTGACTACGCTCTCGGATGGGTGCACTAAACTCCACAGTTAAATACAAAACGGCCTCGAACCATGTCGCAGGACAGACTCAGCACCACGCTTTCGGCCCTCGCCGACCCGACCCGGCGG
>DATCRS010000231.1:0-5237 GCA_036568845.1 Devosia sp.
CTCCCGCACCTGCCGCAACCCAGGCCCGGTAAAGCCCCGCGACCGAAGCCAGCGACCCGGGCAGGCCCACGAAACCGTCGGCCAGGGCCGCGACCCTCGCGAACCGCGCTTCCGGCTCCGCGATGTGCTCGACGGAGAGGCCCGCCAGCGCCGGGGGCAGCGCGGCCCCGCCGTCGCCGACCAGCAGCACCTCGCCGCCGGCGCTGCGCGCACTGGTGATGAGCGGCACGGGCAGCACGTTGCCCTCGACGAGGCAGACGATACGCGCACCGCGCCGCGCCAGAATCGCCCCGGCCTGCGACATGATCGAGGCACGCTCGGGCTCGCCGCGGCCGCGATCGGAGGCGAAGACGGCGAGCGTCGGGCGGAGCGTTGCCGGTTCAGCGGCCACGCGTCAGGCTCCCCAGGATGCCGCGGACCAGCGCGCGGCCGAGTTGGTTGGCGGCCGATCGCGCCAGCGAGGTGATCGCCGCCTCGACCGGGCCGGCCCGGGTTGAACGCCGTGGCGCCGGCTCGTCGCGCCGCCGCTCTTGGGCGGCATCCTCCTGCTTGCGTTCCGCCTTGCGCTGCAACACCTCATAGGCCGACTCGCGGTCCTCGACCCGGTCATAGAGCCCCGCCACCGGCGAGGTCTGGATCAGGGTGCGCCGTTCCTCGGGCGAAATAGGCCCCACCTTTCCCGAAGGTGGCCGAATGAAGGTCCGCCCCACCATCGAGGGCACGCCCTTTTCCTCGAGCACCGAGACCAGTGCTTCGCCCACGCCGAGCTGGGTGATCGTTTCTTCGGTCGAAAAGGCCGGGTTGGGCCGGAAGGTCTCTGCCGCCACCTTCACCGCCTTCTGCTCGCGCGGGGTATAGGCGCGCAACGCGTGCTGGACGCGGTTGGAGAGCTGGGCCAGCACGCTTTCGGGAATATCCACCGGGTTCTGAGTGACGAAATAGACCCCGACGCCCTTCGAGCGCACAAGCTTGACCACCTGCTCCACCTTGTCGAGCAGCGCCTTTGGCGCATCGGTGAAGAGCAGGTGCGCCTCGTCGAAGAAGAAGACCAGCCTGGGCTTCTCCGGATCGCCCACCTCGGGCAGTTCCTCGAACAGCTCGGCCAGCAGCCAGAGCAGGAACGTCGCATAGAGCCGCGGCGACTGCATCAGCTCGTCGGCCGCGAGGATCGAGATGATTCCCCTCCCGTCCGGCGCCGTCCGCATCAGGTCGGAAATCTGCAGCGCCCGTTCGCCGAAAAAGCCCTCCCCGCCCTGTTGTTCGAGCACCAGCAGCGACCGCTGCACGGCGCCGATTGTCGCCGTCGCCACATTGCCGTAGCGCGTCGATATCTCCCTGGCATTGTCGGCCACCTCGACCAGCAGTGCCCGCAGGTCCTTCAAATCGAGCAGCAGCAAGCCATTGTCGTCGGCATAGCGGAAGGCGATGTTGAACACACCTTCCTGCACATCGTTGAGATCGAGGATCCGGGCCAGCAGCAGCGGTCCCATCTCGGAAATGGTCGTCCGTACCGGATGCCCCTGCCGGCCGAAGAGATCCCAGAAGATCACCGGAAACCTGTCAGCCTTGTAGTCGGTGAGGCCGATGTCGGCGGCGCGCTTGGTCTGCCACTCCTTCATCTCGCCCATCGCGCCAACGCCAGACAGGTCGCCCTTGATGTCGGCGGCAAAGACCGGCACGCCGGCCGCCGAGAAGCCCTCGGCAAGCACCTGCAGGCTCACCGTCTTGCCCGTGCCTGTGGCACCGGTGATGAGCCCGTGGCGGTTGGCATATTTGAGGGTCAGGTTTTCGGGTCGGTCGCTGTAGCCGAGATAGATCTTGCCGTCGACGAGCATGTGGCCTCGCGGGGTTTGCCGTCCGGCCCTTATAGACGCGCCCGCCTGCGACCAAAAGACCTCGTGCCTTGATGCGCCGGATCGATCTCCTATGTGCCCGTCATCACAGAGCAAAAAGGGAGAAGGCCATGAAGTGTCCCATCGACAACGTCGATCTGGTGATGAGTGAACGCCACGGCATCGAGATCGACTATTGCCCGCAATGCCGCGGCGTCTGGCTCGATCGAGGCGAGCTCGACAAGATCATCGACCGGGCCACGCCGCCTGCTCCGGCCGCTCACGCCCCCGAGCCCCGCCACGAGGAGCGCCGTCCCGACCCGCGCTACGAGGGTCGCGACTACCGCGACGACGACTATCGCCGCAAACCCTACAAGAAGCGCGAATCGTTCCTGGGCGAGTTGTTCGATTTTTGAGGTCGGGGCTGTTGCGCCGGACTTGCCATACCCACGGCGTCATTCCCGCGAAGGCGGGAACCCAGGGCGGCAAACACCGGCGCGTGTGGCCCTGGATCCCCGCTTCCGTGTGCTGTTCCGCGGGGATGACGCGGCAGAGCGGACGTGTAGCTCGGGGCCAACTCCCTGTTAGCAATGTCCTGTCCGGGCGATTGCTGAGGCCGCGGTGCCACGGATAGAGTAGCTCTATGACCCTCCGCCGCCGCACCCTCCTAGCCGGTTTTGCCGCCAGTGCCGCCGCGCCTGCGCTGGCGCAGTCGCTTGACGGGTCCACCATGGGCATCGCGCCGGATGCGGGCGATCAGAGTGCCGCACTGCAGGAGGCGCTGTTGCGTGCCGCCGGTGAAGGGCGGCCGCTGTTCCTGCCGGCGGGCACCTACCTCGCCACCAACCTGCTGTTTCCAAGCGACGTGCTTGTCGAAGGCGTACCTGGTGCCACCGTACTCGCCGCTTCCGCCGCAGACCCGGTGGCCCGCATCTCCGGCAATACCGACATCACCCTGCGTGGCATTGCCTTCAACAATGGCGCGGGCGGCCCCAACGACGGTCGCCGTGGGCTACTCGAGATCGAGGCCAGCGACCGCATCACGCTCGAAGACTGCAGCTTTTCAGGCAGCCCCAGCAACGGGCTTCTCGTCCGCGATGCGGCCGCAGCCATCACCCGCTGCCACTTTTCCGGCCATGCCCAAGCCGGCATCTTCTCGATGGACAGCCGCGGGCTTCGCGTCTCAGGCTGCGTCGTCACCGATTGCGGCAATGGCGGCATCCTCATCTGGTCGGCCGACCAGCGGCGCGACGGCTCCATCATCACCGGCAACTCAATCGCCCGCATCGACTGGAAGGGCGGCGGCGACGGCCAGAACGGCAATGGCATCAACGTCTTCCGATCGAGCGAAGTGATCGTGGCCGACAATCACATCACCGACTGCGCCTTCAGCGCCGTCCGCCTTAATGCTACCCGAGACTGCCAGGTCAGCGGCAATGTCTGCATCAATTCGGGCGAGGTCGCGATCTTCTCCGAGTTCGGCTTTTCCGGCTCGGTGATCGCCAACAATGTGATCGATGGTGCCGCAACAGGCATCTCGATCACCAACCTCGATTCGGGCGGCCAGGTCGCGGTCTGCAGCGGCAATATCGTGCGCAACATCACCGCCACCTCGGCCGTGAACCCGGAGACACGCGGCGTGGGTCTCTATGCGGAGGCTGAGACCGTGATTTCCGGCAACACCGTCACCGGCGTCCAGGGCTTTGGCATCGTTGCCGGCTGGGGCCCGTTCCGCCGCAATGTGGTCGTCACCGGCAATACCGTTTCCTCGGTGACCTACGGCATCGGTGTCTCGGTCGTCGACGAGCGTCCGTCCGGCCCGGTTGCGGTCACCAACAACCAGGTCTCGGGGGCCGCTTCCGGCGGCATCGTCGGCATGCGGTGGGACGAGCTGGTGGAGCCCGATCTCGCCGCCAATGCCAGCCGGTACGCGCAGGTCACCGTGGCGGGCAACCAGGTGGCTGGATAGGAGCACCCGCGCCGCCGCCTTGAGGACACCCCCCGGAGGCCAATATGGCCTTCGTGCCCGCGTGCGACTATGTTTCCTCGTGGCAGGAGGTCTCAATGGCCGACAAGTACATTGTGACAGCGGCATGGGATGACGAGGCGGAGGTATGGGTCGCCACCAGCGACGACGTGCCGGGTCTGGTCACCGAGGCCGCCACTCTCGACGCGCTGTATGCCCGCGTGATTGCGGTTGTACCCGAACTGCTGGAGGACAACGCCCATTTGCTGCCGGCAGGACGCCGCTCCGGCGGACGGGTCGATCTGCACATCCTGTCGGGCGTCCTGAGCGCTGCTCAGTAGATGGTCCGCGGCTTTTATGCTGAGATCGTCAAGTCACTGAAAGATGCGGGCTGCACCTTGGTGCGGAGCGGCAAGGGAGACCACGAGATTTGGTTCAGCCCGCTAACGAATCGCAACATGACGGTCGATAGAGGCAGCCTCTCCCGGCCCACGGCCAATGCCGTCATGAAACAAGCCGGCATCAAACGCCATTTTTGAGCCCGCCCACGCCCGAAGGATATGATGCTCGCCGATCGCCACGCCACCTTTCATGCCCTGCACCAGTCCGGGTGCTTCGTCATTCCCAACCCCTGGGACATGGGATCGGCGCGCATGATGGCCGCGGCCGGCGCCAAGGCGCTGGCGACAAGTTCCGCGGCCATGGCCTTCACGCTGGGCCGCCCCGACATGGGCCGCGTCAGCCGCGACGAGGCGCTGCGCCACGCCGAGGACATCGTTCGCGCCACGCCCCTGCCCGTCTCGGGTGATTTCGAGAACGGCTTCGCCGACGCACCGGACGAGATCGCCGAAACCATCCGACTCGCCGCTGAGGCCGGCCTCTCCGGGTGCTCGATCGAGGACACGCAGATGGTCGAGGGAAACCCCGCCTATCCGTTCGATCTCGCAGTCGACCGCATCCGGGCCGCCGCCGACGCCGCCCGGTCCCTTGACCGCCCCTTCGTCCTCTGCGCCCGCGCCGACGGGGTGATGAACGGCGCCTATGACCTCGACGAGGGCATCCGCCGCCTGCAGGCCTTCGAAAGCGCCGGCGCCGACCTGCTCTACCTGCCGGTCCCGCCCGGCCCCGAAGAGCTGAAGCGCGTCCTCGCCTCCGTCAGCAAGCCCGTCAACGCCCTCGCCGCCGGCCCTCTGGCAAAGCTCAGCATCGCCGATCTCGCCGCCATGGGCGTCCGCCGCATCTCCACCGGCTCCATGATCGCCCGCGTCACCCACGCCGCCATCGCCGAGACGCTGACCGATATGTTCGAAAACGGCAACTTCGCCAGCTTCTCCAAGGCGGCTTCGGGCAGCGCAATCAATGCGATGCTGGAGAAAGGCGCGCCGACCCAACAGTCGGCGCCCTAACCCCGCAGTGCCGCCCTCAACCCGTCGCTCCCC
>DATCRS010000232.1:0-3417 GCA_036568845.1 Devosia sp.
CCCGGCCCGCCACATGCGCCTGACCCCCTGGGTCGGCTCGATCGCGCCCGGTCGTTATGGCGATGTCGTGCTGCTCGACGACGTGCAGAAATTGTCGATCGCGCAGGTCTGGGCCGACGGGGCGCAGGTGTCGGAAGGCAACCGCTACGTCGCACCGATTCCGACGATCGACTGGCCGGACTGGGCGACGAAGACGGTCGACATCGAGCGCCGGCTGACGGCCGCGGACTTCGCCATTCCGGCCACGCCAGGACGCCGGACCATGCAGGCGGCGCTGCTGCGGCCCTTCCACTGGGCCGACGAGTTCATCACCGCCGAGCTGCCGGTCGAGAACGGCGAAGTGCAGCGCGATGCAAGCCGCAACATCACCAAGTTCGCCATCGTCGACCGCTTCTCGGGCGAGGGCAGGGCGGCGAAGATGTTCTGGCTCGGCACGGGCCCCAGGACGCCTGACACCGCGCTCGCCAGCTCGCTCGGCCACGACAAGCACAACATCTGGGTCACCGGTTCGTCCGACGCCGCCATGGCCATGGCGGTCAACGCTCTCAACGACATCCAGGGCGGCTGGGCGCTGGTGCGCGATGGGCACCTCGTTGCCACCGTCCGCTACGAGGTCGGCGGGCTGATGACCGCCCGCCCCGCTGCCGAGCTCGATGCCGAGATGCAGGCGCTCTATGCCGAAGGCGCCAAGGTCGAATGGATGTACGAACCCACCTTCTCGCCGCGCTGGTGGCCGGGTTTTCCGGAACGGCTGGCTTTCGCCACGCTCACCTGCGCGCCCTGGCGCTGGGTGCTGGTAGCGCCGTCGCCGCTGGCGCCGGACGGCTTCGTCAACGTCCAGACAGGAGCTACGCATCCCATCGTCTGGTGATCTACGCAACCGCTTTACGAAACCGCTTTACTAGACTGCTTCAGGGACGTTAGGCTGCATTTGCGAGGGGAGGCTGAATGGCAACGATACACGATGTGGCGTTCGACGCGAACGTGTCGCCGACGACGGTATCGCGCTACATCAACAACCGCATCGAGTTGCCTGCTGCCACTGCGGCGCGGATCGACGCGGCCATCGCCAAGCTCGACTATCGCCCCAACCTCCTCGCCAGGCGGCTCTCCACCGGCCGCACCGAGGCCATTGGCCTCGTGACCCCGGAAATCCGCGAGCCCTTCTTCGCCGAGCTCGCTTCGGCCGTGGAGGACGAGGCCGACCGGCACGGCTACACCATCTTCATGTCCTCGACGCGCTCGGACCGGCAGCGTGAGATCGCCTCGCTCAACCGGCTGCACGACCGGCACGTGGATGGGCTCATCATGATGACCAACACGCCCGACGACGGCACACTGGCGGCGCTGATCGGCAAGCGGCGCAATGTCGTGCTGATCGACGAGGACATCCCCGGCGTTTCGGTGCCGCGCGTCTTCGTGGAGAACGAGCTCGGCGCCCACGCCGCGACCCGCCACCTCATCGATGCCGGGCACGAGAGGATTGCCTATATCGGCGGACCCAAGGGGCTCTACTCGGTCGAGCAGCGTCGCGCCGGCTTTCTCCGGGCGATGAAAGAAGCCGGCCTCAAGGTGCGCAAGGAGCACGTTGCCGGCGGCAGCTTCGCGTCCGATTTTGCGCGTCGGGCGACGCTCGACTTCCTGCAGACGCGGACACCGCCGACCGCGATCTTCGGCTCGAGCGACTACATCGTCATCGGTGTGGTCCAGGCGCTGAAGCAGGCCGGCGTTTCCGTGCCCTCGCATATGTCCGTCGTGGGCTTTGACGACATGCCCCTCACCGAACTTTTCAATCCGCCGCTGACCTCGATCCGGCAACCGATCGAAGCGCTGGGCCGGCAGGGCTTTCAGGCGCTGTTCTCGCTGCTGAGCGGCGAGCAGCCGCCGATGCTCACTATGCTGCCGGTGCAGTTGATCGAACGGGAATCCGTGGCGCCGCCACGAAAGGAGGGTTTTGATGGGTAGGCGCGTATTGATCGCCGGCGAGTCCTGGACGACGCATTCGATCCACCAGAAGGGCTTCGACAGCTTCACCACCACCGAATACAACGAGGGGGTGCGCTGGCTGCGCGACGCGCTCGAAGGCAGCGGCTGGACCGTGGACTTCCAGCCTTCGCATGTGGCGGCGCGCAATTTCCCCCAGACACCCGAAGCGCTCGCTGCCTATGACGTGGTGATGCTCTCCGACATTGGCGCCAACACGCTGCTGCTGCACCCCGACACCTTCGTGCGCTCGATCGCGCTGCCCAACCGGCTCGAGGTGATCCGTGACTATGTGCATGGCGGGGGTGGCCTGGTGATGATCGGCGGCTACATGACGTTCCAGGGCATCGATGGCAAAGCCATGTATGCCGGGAGCCCCATCGAGGAGGCCCTGCCGGTGCTCATGGAACGCCACGACGATCGCGTCGAGGCGCCACAGGGCGTCAGCCCCCATATTGGCGATCCCGGGCATCCCGTGCTCGCCGGGCTGCCGCAGCAATGGCCGCAGCTGCTCGGCTATAACCGTGTGGTCGGCAAGTCGGATGCCGATGTGCTGGTGCGGGTGAGTGGCGATCCATTGATCGCGGTGGGCGCCTACGGCAAGGGCCGCTCGGTGGCCTTCACCTCCGACTGTGGTCCGCACTGGGCTCCGCCTGCCTTCTGCGACTGGCAGGGCTATGCGCCGCTCTGGACCAACATCGCCAACTGGGCCGCGGGAGCGTCGTGATGGTCAAGGTCAAGCAGGCGCCCGATCCCTGGCAGCGGACCACGACCGAGAACGGCTTTCCCGCCGACGAGGTGATTTCGGCGCTGCAAAAATCCATCCGCCGCGGCATGGTCGACAATGCCCTGCTGCTCGCCTGGGAGATGTACCTCACCAGCCCCGAAATGGAGGAGATGCTGTGGTCGCGCCTCTGCGTCATTTCGGTCGAGGACGTGGGCGCCGGCAACCTCGATGCGCCGGTGCTGATCGAGACGCTCTACCAGATGCACAAGCGCTACCAGCGGCCGATGCACGACCGCTTCCTCTTCGCCGCCCACGCGGTGCGGGTGATGGCCTCGGGCCTCAAGGACCGCACCAGTGACGACATGGCCAACTGGGCCAAGCAGTCGGTGGCGCTAGGCGAGCGCCTGCCCGAGATCCCCGATGTCGCCATCGACATGCATACCGGCCGCGGCGAGGCCATGGGCCGCGACTATCGCTTCTTCATGGAAGAGGCGAGCAAGGTGGTCCCGGAGATCCCCGACAAGGACCAGAAATATCGTGATTGGATCATCGCCGCGCTCGATGCCGGCAAGCTGACCTAGCGGGCCAGCAACGCCTCGATCTCAGCGAGGGTCGGCATCGAGGGTGCCGTGCCCGGACGCGTCACCGAGATGCCGGCGGTAGCCGAAGCAAAGCGCGCGGCGTCGGCCGGTGCGTCGCCTCGAGCG
>DATCRS010000233.1:0-10377 GCA_036568845.1 Devosia sp.
CGGTGGGCTTCATCGATACCGACTGGACCGACGTCGAGCAGGCGAAAAAGGCGATCGACAGCGCGCCGGCCGGCTCAATTCTCGTCCTCGAGAACACCCGCTTCCACAAGGGCGAGGAAGAGAACGACGTCGAACTCGCCAAGCGCATGGCTTCTCTGGGCGATATCTATGTCAATGACGCTTTCTCCGCCGCGCATCGCGCCCACGCCTCCACCGAGGCACTGGCAAAGCTCCTGCCCTCTGCTGCCGGCCGCGCCATGCAGGCCGAGCTCGAAGCGCTGGAGGCCGGCCTCGGCCAGCCCAAGCGCCCGGTGATCGCCATCGTCGGCGGTGCGAAAGTCTCGACCAAGATCGAGCTCCTCGAAAACCTCATCAACAAGGTCGAAGCCCTGGTGATTGGTGGCGCCATGGCCAACACCTTCATCCACGCCATGGGCATGAGCGTGGGCAAGTCGCTGGCCGAAAAAGACCTCGCCGAGCTCGCCAATACCATCATGGAAAAAGCCGAGGCGGCGCGCTGCGCCATCATCCTGCCGATCGACGCCACGGTCGCCTGGCATTTCGAGGCGAACTCGCCGCACCGCTACTATGGCATGGACGCCATCGACCCCGAAGGCATGGTGCTCGACGTCGGCCCGGGCTCCGTCGAACGCATCAAGGGCGCGATCGATGAGGCGGGCACCCTGGTCTGGAACGGGCCGCTCGGCGCGTTCGAAATGGCCCCCTTCGACCATGGCACCACCGAAATCGCCAAATATGTCGCCGCACGCACCAAAGCCGGCAAGCTGGTCTCGGTCGCTGGCGGTGGCGACACTGTTGCCGCCCTCGCCAAGGCTGGCGTCAAGGATCAGCTGACCTACGTCTCCACCGCCGGCGGAGCGTTCCTCGAATGGATGGAAGGCAAGCCCTTGCCGGGCGTCGAGGCACTCAAACAGGGCTAGCGGAGAGCTCGCGCAACACGGCGTCCAAGGTGTCGATGGTGCCGGTTTCGGCATATGTCTGCGCGGCTACGATAAGGCGGAGCTGCTTGGCGAGAAGTGCGAGTTCGAGGTGGCGGTTGTCGATGTCCGCCTTTCGCGTTTCGGCGCGCACCGTCTCGACCTCCGCGAGGATTTTCCTGATTTCGGCGAGGCTCCTTTCGTTTTGCAGACCGGTCGTCTTGAGATGCTCTCTAATGGCGTCGAGGCCATGAAGGACTAGTTCTCTCGCCTCCTCCCTGACGGTGGTCTGGTCCACCGGATCGATCATGGCATCCATCACACGGGAAAGCGCAGCATTGATCTTGGTCATCAGCCCCTGCCGAAACCCATTCGGTCCAGCTAGCGCCTTCGTCTCGAGCACCAAAGGCATGTTGCTCCCTTCCGGCATGCTCGCTCTTGCGCGTTCCATCTCCACGAAAGTCCGGACAATCAGGCGTGTGGCGACGATGGCTCGGTCCGTTCGCAGCACTGTGGCAGCCATCACCACTCCCAAGTCTGTGAAGGCGTAGGGCAGATAGCGCCGCCCGCCGTGAGCCGGAAAACATAGTCCTCGTCGAACCGTGCAGCGTTCCGCTTGATTTGCTCGTTTAGACGCTTTGTCTCGGTGCCGAAAAGACCGGCGACGTCTGAATCCAGAACAACGTGACGTCCCCGGACAAATTGCACCGCCGGGATGGCCGCAAATACTTCATTTTCGCTCATGATGCTTCCCGACCCCCCGCCTATGAGGTCGCAATTTGCGACCTCAAGTCAAGCAGCGGCTGAAATTCCAGTTCCGGGTGTTCCTCCCACCTTCGTCTGATACCCGAACGTCCAATCGAACTGGGCGTTTTCTCTGCATAGGTTAGGCTAACCAGTGCGGAGACCTTGAATGACGTCACTTAATGCCATCGCGCAAAAACTCGTCGTATCCGGTAAGGGCATCCTGGCCGCCGACGAATCCGAGGGCACGATCGCCAAGCGGTTCGCGCTGATCGGCCTGCCGGTGACCCTGGAGACCCGGCGCGACTACCGCGAAATGCTCTTCCGCTCCACCGAGGCGATGAGCAAGTACATCTCCGGCGTGATCCTCACCGAAGAGACGCTCGAGCAGAACGCCAAGGATGGCACTCCCTTCCGCCAGTTGTTCTCCGAGACTGATACCATTCCGGGCATCAAGGTCGACCGCGGGGCCTTCCCGATGCCGGGAAGCAAGGACGAGAAGATCACTGAAGGCCTCGACGGGCTTCGACAGCGCCTCGCGCACTATGCCAAGCTGGGTGCCGGGTTTGCCAAGTGGCGCGGCGTCATCGCCATCACCCCCTATGCGCCTTCTCTCAATGGCATCCGGGCCAACGCCCATGTGCTCGCCCGTTATGCCATGTACTGCCAGGAGGCCGGCATCGTGCCGGTGGTCGAGCCGGAAGTGCTGGCCGACGGCGAGCCCGGCGATCACTCGATCGAGCGCTGCGCCGAAGTCACCGGGGAAACCCTGGAAGCAGTCTTCCGCGAGCTCCGCCTTGCCGGCGTCGATCTGTCCGGCATGCTTTTGAAGCCCAACATGGTCACCCCCGGCATCCGCTCGAAGGACCGTGCCAGCGTCGACGAAGTCGCGCGCCGCACAGTCGACGTGCTGCTGCGCTGCGTGCCGGCTGCCGTGCCCGGCATCGCCTTCCTCTCAGGCGGCCAGTCCGACGAGGAGGCCACGGCCCACCTTTCGGCAATGAATCGTATTGGCCCACTGCCCTGGAAGCTCACCTTCTCGTACGGCCGCGCACTGCAGACCGCCGCTCTCATCGCCTGGAACGGCGAAGAAGAGAACGTTCCGGCAGCCCAGGCCGCCTTTACCCACCGCGCGCGCATGAACTCTTTGGCCTCGCTCGGCCAGTGGCAGTCCGATCTCGATCGGGCGGCCTGAACGGGCGAACCGGCGGCAGTGGCCGCCGGAGTTTGACTTCCCAACGTCACTTCAAGGCGCATCTAGGGATGCGCCTTCTCTTTTTGGCTTAACCGCTTTCCTTCATCCCGCCAGAATCCGGCTCCACTTGGTGCGCGCCGATGCTATGACGCGTGCCATGCAGACCCAGATCTTCCTCATCGCGCCCGACAACACCGAGACTGCGCCCTTTCTCGCCCGGCTGAAGGCCGTGCTCGAGGCCCATGAGGTCTCGGCTTTGCTACTGCCGCGCGGCAGTAGAGCCGAGAATGCCTACAAGGACTTTGCCAAGAAGGTGATCCCGGTGGCGCAGGACGCTGGCGTTGCCGTGCTGCTCGAAGGCTCGCCGGGCCTCGTGAAGATGCTTAACGCCGATGGCCTGCACATCACCGGCGCTGACGTCGAGGCCGCCCGCGAGGCCGTCGAGGCCCTGCGCCCGAAAATGATCGTCGGCGTCGGCGACGTCACCACCCGCGACGCCGCCATGAGCCTGGGCGAGCTCGAAGTCGACTACATCCTATTTGGGCCGCTTTCCGGCCCTACCAAGCCGGCGGCGCGCGAAATGGCGCGCTGGTGGGCCGAAACCATGGAAATTCCGAGCGTCCTTTCCGATCCCGAAGCCACTTTCGAGGCATTTGACGCCGAAGGCTGCGAGTTCATCGGCTTGGGCATGCCGGCGGTGGTAACCGCCCAATGATCCGGTTGCTTGCTGCGGCGCTCATCACCGCGCTGACCCTGCCGGTTCTGGCGCAGACCGATCCTGCGATCGAGGACCTGCGGCCAGAGGAGATGCAGTTCCCCGACAATCTCGGGCTCGAAGAACTCCCGATCGCGGTGGCGCCGGAGCTGCCCACGGCCAAGCCGGGCGAGGAGGCGCTGTCTGTCAGCAACGAGGTCCTCGGCCCGCGTGTAAAGGTCGATGCGGCCTATGGTGCCTTCCAGCGCGGCTACTATCTCACCGCGCTGGAATTGGCTCTGCCCCGAGCCGAGCAGTCGGACGCCTCTGCCCAAACGCTGATCGCCGAGATCTATGCCAAGGGCCTCGGTGTGCCCGAAAACCAGACCAGTGCCTCGAGCTGGTACGCGTTGGCCGCCAAGAACGGCGACCCGATCGCCACCTTCGAACTCGGCCTGATGTACCAGCAGGGTCGCGGCGTGCCGAAGAGCCGCGAGCGCGCGGCCAAGTTGTTCCAGCAGGCGGCCGATATGGGTAACGTGGCTGCCAAGTACAATCTGGGGCTCCTCCACATCGAGGGCCGCTACGCGGCGCCCGATATGGTCAAGGCCGCGGCCCTTATCAAGGAAGCCGCCGATGCCGGTATGGTCGAGGCGATGTACGACTACGGCTCGATGCTGATGGAGGGAGCCGGCGTGCCACCTAATGCCACCCTGGGTGCCGAGCAGATCGGCCTCGCGGCCAAAGAGGGCATGGTCGCCGCGCAGGTCGACTATGCCACCCTCCTATATCTCGGCGAGGGCGTCGCCAAGAACATCGAGGAAGCGGTGAGCTGGTATGCCCGGGCGGCCCAGGCCGGCAATCCGGTGGCTCAGAACCGCTATGCCAAGCTGCTCGCCGCCGGCGAAGGCGTCGAGCCCGACCTCGAACAGGCTGCGATGTGGCGTTCCCTCGCCCGCCGCCAGGGCCTCACCGATCCGGTGCTGGACAAGCTGCTGGTCTCCATTCTGCCCGAGGAACTGGCCCGCGCCGAAGAGCGCGCGCGCTTCTGGCCGTCCGAACCGCCCAGGGCGGTCGCGCAGAACACCGGGGCACCTACGCTCACCCCGTCCGACACCGCAACGCCCTGAGCTTGCGCCGCCCGGCAATCTCGGGCAGAAGGCGGCCAATCCCATCTTTCGAACCGAGGACACGGCAGCGACATGCGCTCCGCACTGCTCAACATCATGGTCGGCGCCGCCACCAAGGCCGGCCGCTCCCTCACCAAGGACTTCAACGAGGTCGAGAACCTGCAGGTCTCGGTAAAAGGCCCGGCCGACTTCGTTTCCAACGCCGACCGTCGCGCCGAGGAGATCGTCTTCACCGAGCTGCAGAAGGCCCGCCCAACCTATGGCTTCCTCGGCGAGGAGGGCACCGAAGTGAAGGGTTCCGACGGTCAGCACCGCTGGATCGTCGATCCGCTCGACGGCACCACCAACTTCCTCCACGGTGTGCCGCTCTTCGCCGTCGCCATCGCACTGGAGCGCAACGAAGAAATCGTCGCCTCGGTGATCTACAATCCGGTATTGGACGAGCTCTACACCGCCGAAAAGGGCGGCGGCGCCTGGCTCTCCGACCGCAAGCGCCTGCGGGTCGCCGGCCGCCGGCACCTCGCCGATGCGCTGGTGGTCACCGGTATCAACTCGCAGGGCCGCAGCCTCGATGTCATGCAATTGAAGCAGTTGGCCCACATCACCCCTGCTCTGTCAGGCATCCGCCGCACCGGCTCGGCCTCGACCGATCTCGCCTGGCTCGCCGCCGGGCGTTTCGATGGCTACTGGGAAGCGGGCTTGAAACCCTGGGACGTCGCGCCGGGGCTGCTGCTGGTCAGGGAAGCCGGCGGCACCCTCACCGACTTCAACGGCAAGCCCGGCAGCATCTGGAACGGCGAGGTCGTCGCCGGCAACGAACACATCCAGGGGCAACTCCTCAAGGCGCTGCAGGCGGTTCGGTAGACCCGCAGACGTCTGAAGGCCCACGGCGGGTGCGTGAATGACGGCGGTGAATAGGCTGTGGCCGCACCGCACGCCATTGTCATGCAATGGCCCTATGCGTAGACTTTGCCGAGATTTGCCCGCAACGAGGCCTGGACCGTGTCGCAAAGCTACGACCCCTATCACCTCGCCAGCCCGACCGTTTACCTCGTCAAAATTCTCATCTTCCTGGTTCTGGTCGCGCTTATTGCCGCGATCCTCTTCAACCAGTTGATTCTCTTCTTCTGGGCCAACCCCTTCATCAACAGCCTGATCATCCTGGTGCTGTTCATCGGCATCATCTTGTCGTTCCGGCAGATCATCCGGCTATTCCCCGAGATCCGCTGGGTGAACTCGCTGCAGGATGGACAGATACCGGCGACCCAGCCTCGGCTGCTCGCGCCCGTCGCCAACCTGCTGCGCGACCGCCTCGGCGAGGCGGTGATCACCCCCTCATCGATGCGCTCGATCCTCGATTCCGTCGGCAACCGTCTCGACGAGGCCAAGGATACCTCGCGCTACCTGACCGGCCTGCTCGTCTTCCTTGGCCTGCTCGGTACCTTCTACGGCCTGCTTGAAACCGTCACCAACGTCGCCGGCACCATCCAGGCGCTCGACGCCACCTCGGGTGATACGGCGACGCTCTTCACCAACCTCAAGGAAGGCCTCGCCGCTCCGCTCGGCGGCATGGGCACGGCCTTCTCCGCCTCGCTGCTCGGCCTCTCCGGGTCGCTGATCCTGGGGTTCCTCGATCTCCAGACTAGCCAAGCCCAGAACGCGTTCTATACCGACCTCGAGGACTGGATGACCTCGATGACCGAGCTCGATCACCCGATGACGCAGATGCAGATGTCAGGCCTCGGCGTTTCCGGCGACGAGATGCAGGCGATGATCGAGCAGCTCGGCACCACCATGCAGTCGTCCAGCTCCAGCCAGAATGCCATTCGCGCCATGGCCGAGCTTGCCCGCGGCATCGACGGGCTGGTCAAGCACATCCGCGCCGAGCAGGCGGACCTGCGCATCCATATCGAGGAACAGGGCGAAACCAACCGCAAGCTCCGCGACCTCATCGAAGCCATGCTGCGCGAGGGCGACGGCGACCGTCGCCCTAACTAGGCTCCGACCATGGCCGGTTCCACCCGCTCCCGCCGCTCGCAGGTCACCAATTACTGGCCCGGCTTCGTCGATGCATTGTCGAGCCTTTTGCTCGTCATCATCTTCCTGCTCTCGCTGTTCATGCTGAGCCAGTTCTTCCTCGGCCAGGAAATCCTCGGCAAGGACACGGCGATGTCGCGCCTCAACTCGCAGATCGCCGAGCTCACCGACCTCCTCCAACTCGAGCGGGCCAATTCGTCGGACCTCGAGAGCACCATCTCCACGCTGCAGGCTACCCTCGCCGGCGCTGAGAGCGACAAGGCCAACCTGCAATCGCAGCTCGCCGGTCTCGGCGACGGCAACGACGGCAAGGACGCCACCATCGCCGGACTCCAGTCCGACCTCGCCGACCAGATCGAGCTCTCCGAGGACGCCCAGGCGCAAGTGGCCCTGCTCAACCAGCAGCTCGCCGCCCTCCGCACCCAGATCGGCGCCCTCGAACAGGCGCTCGAAGCGTCGGAGACTCGCGACACCGAAAGCCGCACCCAGATCGCCGATCTCGGCCGCCGCCTCAACCTGGCGCTCGCCCAGCGCGTGCAGGACCTCTCCCGCTACCGCTCCGACTTCTTCGGCCGCCTGCGCGAGATTCTGGAAGGCCGGGCCGACGTGCGGGTAGTCGGCGACCGCTTCGTGTTCCAGTCCGAAGTGCTGTTCGACGCCGGCCAGGCGGTGATCAACCCGGAGGGCACGACCGAGCTCGCGCGTCTGGCCGAGGCCATCAAGCAACTCGAAACCGAGATTCCGTCGGACGTGAACTGGGTGCTGCGCATCGACGGCCACACCGACAAGCGCCCTATCAACACCCCGCAATTCCCCTCCAACTGGGAGCTTTCTGCCGCCCGCGCCATCGCCGTGGCCAAATACCTCATTAGCCAGGGCGTCTCCGCCGCGCACCTTGTCCCCGCCGGCTTCGGCGAATTCTCCCCCATCGACACAGGTGACACGGAGGAGGCGTATCGGCGCAACCGGCGGATTGAGTTCAAGCTGACCGAATAAGGTGTTGCTAGCGAAAAGCGATGAGATTGGCCGTATGCTTCGAGCGCTCATCAGGTCGGTCGAACGTAACGCGTGACGCTCTACCGCCAGAGGCGCGGCGGCGCGAAGCTGACAGACACGTGAAGTACTCTCGATACTGGCGAACGCGTTTGCGAGCGGCTTGGTCCATTTTCAAGTCTACTGCCTACTGCCTACTGCCTACTGCCTACTCTGCTGCGACTGGCTCATTCAGCCTGAACTGGAGCTTGGCGAGCTCGGCATAGCGGCCGCCCTTCCGCACCAGCTCGTCATGCGTACCCTGGTCTATCAGACGCCCTTTTTCGAGCACCAGGATCCTGTCTGCATCCCGGATTGTCGCCAGCCGGTGGGCGATGACCAGCGTCGTCCGGCCTTCCATCAGGCGTTCGAGCGCGATCTGCACCAGCCGTTCGCTCTCCGCATCGAGCGCCGACGTGGCCTCGTCGAGGAGGAGTATCGGCGCATCCTTGAGCAGCGCCCGCGCGATGGCGATGCGCTGCTTCTGGCCGCCCGAGAGCATGACGCCCCGCTCGCCAACAACAGTTTCATAGCCGCGCGGCAGCTCGCTGACGAAATCATGAACCAGCGCCGCCCTCGCGGCGGCCTCGATCTCGGCCTCCGTCGCCTCCGGTTTGCCAAAGCGGATGTTGTCGGCCACCGTGCCGGCAAAGATCGTCGGCTCCTGCTCGACATAGGCAAAGCGCCGCCGCAAGGCGCGCGGGTCGACCCGACGCACGTCGACACCGTCGACGATGATCGCTCCGTTCCTGGCATCGTAGAAGCGCTGGGCCAGTGCGAAGACTGTCGTCTTGCCCGACCCCGACGCGCCCACCAGTGCGACCGTCTCGCCCTTGCCGACCGCAAAGCTCAAGCCTTCGAGCACACGGTCGTCGTCGCGCGTCTCGTAGGCGAACGTGACGTCGCGGAACTCTACGGTCCCGAGCGGCGGCTCCGGCAGCGTCACTGGCTCCGCCGGTGCTTTGATGGTCGCGGGTGTATCGAGAATCTCGATCAGCCGCTCGGTCGCGCCCGCCACCGTCTGCAGCGTGCCGGCAATCTCGGAGATCGAGGCAAACGCATTGGCCGCCATCAGCGCATAGATCATGAACTGCGTGAGCTCGCCGGCGGTCACTACGCCGTCGAAGACCGATTTGGCGCCCCACCAGATCATCGCCACCAGCGCCACGGCCACCATGAACATGATGGAGCCCATCAGCGCCGCACGTGCCACCAGCCGGTCGACCTCGGCCTTGAAGCTTTCTTCGGCGCGGCGCTGGTAGTCGGCGCTCTGCCCTTCTTCCTGCACGAAGCTCTTGATCGTCTTGGTCGAAGAGAGCGCTTCGGTCGCCATAGCCGACATATCGGCCAGCGCGTCCTGTGTGCGGCGGCTCATCTTGCGCAGCCGGCGGGCGAGGATGATCACCGGGATGATGATCGACGGCACGACGATGACCACCGCCAGCGCCAGGTAGGGGCTGGTGATGAACATCAGCACCACCGCACCGATAATGGTGACGAGCCCGCGCAGCGCCATGGAGAGGCTGGAGCCGATGGCGCCGCGGATCGTCGCCACGTCGCCATTGAGCCGCGAGGTGAGCTCGCCGACCCGGTGGGTATCGAAGAACTTCGCGTCAAGTGTCAGCAGGTGATCGAAGACGGCACGCCGGAGGTCGGTCAGCACGCGCTCGCCGATGATCGAGATGAAGTAGAAGCGCGCTCCGGTGGCAAAGGCCATGATCGCCGAGATCACCACCGCCAGCCAGCCATACTGGCTCACCATTTCGAGGTTCTGCTCGACAAAGCCGAAATCGATGATGCGGCCGGCGACCAGCGGAATGAGCAGCGAGGTGATCGCCGCCACCAGGAGGAAGACCACCGTCAGCGTCAGCCGCCACGGATATTTCAGCACGAACGGCATCAGCCGCCGCAGCGGTTGCAGCGCCTGTTTCGGAGCTTTTTGGTCGGCCCCGGCGGTCATGATGCTTCGGCTGTGCTCAAGATGCCCCCGATATAGGCGGCTCCACCTGCCCCCGCAATCGCAAACGCCCGTCTGCGGCGTTCCGTGCCGGGCACTTGCGGAGCCGGCGGTTTTTCTCTATGAACCCGGCCAATCCTGAGTTTCGGCTTCCGGGCGCCCACAGCGCCCGTTTGATTTAAGGGCACCGCCATGAAGAGCGATATCCATCCCGACTACCACATGATCACGGTCACCATGACCGATGGGTCGAGCTACCAGACCCGTTCGACCTACGGCAAGGAAGGCGACGTCCTCCAGCTCGACATCGATCCCAAAACCCATCCCGCCTGGACCGGCGTGCAGGGCAACCTGATGGATCGCGGCGGCCGCGTCACCCGCTTCAAGGAAAAGTTCAAGGGCCTCGGCATCTGAGCCGTTTGGCACTTAGGCATGCAAAGCCCGGCCACGTGCCGGGCTTTTGTTTTGCCATATCTGCTGGCGCTATCCCGTCCGGTTCGTCTCGTATGATGTGATCGCCGGATCGATCTCGGCCCATTGAACCCGCGATCGCATCCAGGCCTGGCGGTTGGGGCGGACGACCTTTGGGTCGTCCAGGCTGCCAGCCTTGATGAACACCACGTCCGGATGCAGTGGTGGCAGCGTGAAAA